>JACCUF010000467.1 GCA_013811975.1 Geodermatophilaceae bacterium
CGGTCGCGCGCTGCGGGTCAGCGATTTCGCCCGTCGACACGCGGGCACGGTGATGAAGATCGGCGGCGGGTTCCTCGTCCTGATCGGGGTGCTGCTCGTGACCGGCGCCTGGGACCTGTCGATGAACTGGCTGCGGGCTTGGCTGGCCAGCGCGGGTCTGGACGGTTCGATCCTGTGACCACTCCTACGTCCTCACTGTCAGACGCGCCCTCCCTCGTTCTCGACGACGTGAGCGAGGGTCAGCCGCGCTCTACCTCGCCATCGGACGGACCGCGGCTCCGTACCCGAGTCGTACGGGGTGCGCGTGGCTGGTGGCGTTGGCTGACCAGCATGCGTACAGCCCTGATGTTGCTCTTCCTGCTTGCCCTGGCAGCCGTACCGGGATCCCTGTTGCCTCAACGGCCCTTGTCCCAGACCGCGGTCGGCCAGTACTTCGCCGATCATCCGGAGCTGGCGCCGGTCCTGGATCGCTTCGGATTCTTCGACGTCTTCGCGGCTCCGTGGTTCGCGGCGATCTATCTCTTGCTGTTCAGCTCCCTGATCGGCTGCCTGGTGCCGCGCACCTGGGGGCACATCCGTGCACTGCGGGCCGAGCCACCTAGGGCACCGAGCCGCTTGTCGCGACTCCCGCGGCATGCCGAGATCCCGATCCGGAACAGCGCAGAACAGGCTCTCGACATCGCCGAGGAGGAGCTACGGGATTTGCGCTACCGGGTCGTGCGACGCGACGGGGCGATCTCGGCGGAGAAGGGGCTGCTCAAGGAGACCGGCAACATCGCCTTCCACCTGGCCCTGCTCGGCCTGCTGATCAGCCTGGCTGTCGGCAAGCTGTGGGGGTACGAGGGAAGCGTCCTGGTCCAGGAGGGTCAGGGGTTCTGCAACACCTTCCAGCAGTACGACACCTACTCCGCAGGGCCGCTGATCGACGGTGCAGATCTCCGTCCTCTGTGCGTTGACCTGGAGGACTTTCAGGCCCGGTACGAGCCCGACCTCACACCGGCCAGCTTCACCGGTGACATCACCTACAGCCGGACCCTGGGTGGCGCCGACGAGCAAGCCACGATCGGCATCAACTCTCCACTGCGGGTGGACGGGATGCGGCTCTATCTCACCGGCCGCGGGTTCGCCCCGATCTTCTCGGTCACGCTCCCGGACGGGACGGAGTTGACCGATCTGTCCGCCCCGTTCCTGCCGACCGATCCCGCGACGATGCTATCTGAGGGGGTGCTGAAACTCCCCGACCTCGGAGCCGGCCGGGACCAGCTGGCGCTGGAGGGGGTCTTCCTGCCCACCGCCCAGGATGCCGGCGGCGGCCTGCTGACCTCGGTCGACCCGAGGCCGCTGGACCCGGCGGTGGCCATCGTGGTCTACGCAGGAACGCTGGGTCTGGACAGCGGGATCCCGCAGAACGTCTTCACCCTCGACCAGGAGCGGATCCAGCGGGGTCAGCTCGACCGCGTGGGCTCGGCAAACCTGCGGCCGGGAGAGTCCCTCGAGCTCCCAGACGGCACGTCAGTCACGTTCACCGGTTTCAAGGAGTTCGCGGCGCTGCAGCTGCACCGGGACCCGTCTCAACTTTCAGTTCTGCTGACCGCTCTAGCCATGTTGGCTGGCCTCACGGCGACCCTGCTCGTACGGCGTCGACGCGTCTTCGTACGCCCAGGCGGGATGGGTGCGGACGGCTCGGATCGCCGGGCTATGGTGCCAGGGTCGACGATGCTGGAAATCGGCGGACTGAGACAGGGTGGGAGCACCGATCCCACCGAGTTCGAGCAGGTCGTACAGCGGATCCGTACGGCACTTGCTGACAGAAAGGACCCCTGATGTCCGACGCGGCAAGCCTGGCTGGCTTGGCTGACACGCTGTTCAGCATCACGATCTTGGTGTACAGCCTCGCCACGATCGCCTTTGCAGTTGAGTTCGCGTTCTCCCGGGAGGCGACGGTGAGTGAGCGCGACAAGGAGCGCCAGCCAGCGCGGAGCGGAGCCAGCGCGGAGCAGATCGGTCAGATCCAGGTACTGAATCCCACCCGCAGCGAGTCGGAGCCGACACCGCGTGCGCAGTTCGCGTCGCGGGCCGGCCAGCTCGCGATGGGGATCACCCTGATCGGCGCTTTCATACACGGGACGGTGCTGCTGCTCCGCGGCCTTGCCGCCGAGCGGATCCCGCTGGGCAACATGTTCGAACACGCCACGATGGTCGCTTTCATAGGCGTGGCCGGCTTTCTTTTCCTCGCCGTACGGACGCCTCGGCTTCGCCGGGTCGGACTGTTCGTGCTGCTCGCGGTCACCGTCGGCTTGGTGCTGAACGGCCTGTTCCTCTACGCCGAATCCGGCCCACTGGTCGCCGCGCTCCGATCGCGGTGGCTGGTGGTGCACGTGACCACTGTCACCATTGGATTCGGTGCCTTTCTGACCAGCGGGATCGTCTCGGCGCTGTACTTGGTGCGGTCCCGCTTCGAGGAGGTCGGAGAAGGCGCGGTCGGCCTGGCCTCGCGGATCGGGCGACGGTTGCCGGATGCCGCCACTCTGGACCGAGCGGCGCACCGTTTGGTGATCTTCGGCTTCCCGATCTTCACGTTCGCGGTGATCGCCGGTGCGGTGTGGGCCGAGAGCGCCTGGGGTCGGTTCTGGGGGTGGGATCCAAAGGAGACCTGGGCCTTCATCTCCTGGATCGTCTATGCCGCCTACCTTCATGCGCGGGCGACCGCAGGCTGGAAGGGCCGCGCCGCGGCGTGGATCAACGTTGGTGGGCTCGCTGTGATGCTCTTCAACCTGCTGTTCGTGAATCTCATCATCGCCGGTTTGCATTCCTACGCCGGGATCAACTAGCTCCCGCTCCGCCGCGAAGTCCGATACTGGATTGCCGGGTGGCGTCGTGACCGAGACGATCATCCGAGCTCGTCGGCGTACGCCCTCCTTGCACCGGGGTACGGCGGCGCACACCCGCGCCTGCTCGGCCGTGGGGTCCTCGACGACCAACTGCTCGATGTAGGCCGGATCAGGTCGTCCCATCTGCCCGGCCAACCGAGTGCCCGAGTTCGGCTTCGCCGCCGTGATGACATCGAGAGCTGCCTCGAGGATGGCCAGCCTGGCGACGATAGCCGCCCAGCTGGTCCGAAGAGAGGCTCAGGCGGGCGGATCGTCCTCGCGCCGGGCTCGCCGATCGAGTTCGCGGAGGAAGTCGGGGTTGTCGTCAGG
>JACCUF010000014.1 GCA_013811975.1 Geodermatophilaceae bacterium
ACCATGCGCCGCCGCGTGCCGCGAGGACGGGCGGCTTGTCGACCTCGATCATGCCGAGCACACCGACGAAGAAGTCTCGGGCGGCCTGTTCTTCATCACGAGGCATCGCCAACTGCATGTGGTGGAGCCGGTCGAAGGTCACAAAATTATCCTGCCTCAAGACTCCCGCGAGCCGCAGGCTCAGGCGATGAGGGGTTCGGGGGGACGTCTCGCAAGCGGATCCTCCTGCGGTCACGCAGCTTGACCCCTGTCGGCGGATTCGCATACTGGCAAGCGAGTGCGGCATCCTCGTTGGAGTAGCTGCCACGCTCCCATTCCGAAGGAGCAGTGATGAGCGGCGTCACCCAAGACCGATGGGCTGCCTGGTTCCTGCACCGCCGTCACGGCGGCGACCCGGAGGAACTGCGGCGGACACTTGAGTACCTCGCGCCGATTCGTGATCGGGTCATCGCAGGTGCCCAATTGACCGAAGGGGACACGATCCTCGACGTCGGCTGCGGCGACGGGCTGATCGCGTTCCGCGCCGCGGAGGTGGTCGGGACCTCTGGCATGGTGATCTTCAGCGACATCTCCGCGGAACTCTTGGATCGATGTCGCATGCTGGCCGACGAAGTCGAACTCGCGGACCGCTGCCAATATGTGCGCGCTGCTGCCCGCGACCTGGGGCCAATCGAGAACGCCAGCATCGACGCGGTCACGATGCGATCGGTTCTCATCTATGAGCAGGACAAGTCTGCGGCGTTTGCCGAGGCTCACCGGGTTCTCCGGCCGGGCGGGCGCCTGTCGCTATTCGAGCCGATCAACCGCTTCGGTTATCCCGAGCCGCCGGGACGGTTCATGGGTGCTGACGTGCGACCGGTCGTTGAGTTGGCCGCGAAGGTCCGCGCCGTATACGAGACGATCCAACCTTCAAACTCAGACCCAATGGTCAACTTCGACGAGCGCGACCTCATCCACCTCGCGCAAGAGGCCGGATTTGCCGAAATCCACTTACAGCTCTACGTCGACATCGGGCGGCGCAAGCCGATGGCATGGGAGACCTTTTTGAACCGGGCAGGCAATCCCCGGATCCCCACGCTCCGCGAGGCCATGGCACAGGCGCTGACGCTCGAGGAGGCCGACCACCTGAGCACCCGGCTACGACCTCAGATCGAGGCTGGCACAGCGCGAGACAGCCTGGCCGTTGCCTACCTGAGCGCATCGCGTTCCACCGAGCAGCCCTGATATGTGGGTGAGCTTGTCAAGTGGGCACGGTGAAGCTGTCCGTTCGGTGGCTGGCGGACAGCCGCTGCCAGTCGCCGATCTCGACCGCCAGCCCGAACGCCGTCAGGGTCGAGACTCCGCGCAGACAGCCGAGCCGGTCCACGACCGACGAGCTTGAGTTTGCTCCCTGAATCGACGGCCCGGCGAAGGCCATCTCCGCAGCGGCGACCGGTGCACGCTGTCCGGTAGTCGACCGTCTAGCGGTTTGGATCTGCTCGCAGCTTCGCGCCTCGTGTTAGCTCTGCGGTGAGTTGACGTCCAGCTGGCGGATGAGGGCGAGCAACTCGATGGCGACCTCATCGGGATCTGTCAGCAGATGGAGGTGCGTGCCCGGCAACGTGGTCACCGGCCAGCGCCGCCGCGCGGCTTCCTCCCGCTCGGTAGCGTAGGTCTCGCCGAAGGCCAGATAGGCCCCGAGACGCTGGTCCCAGCCCTGCGGGACCGGCAGCATTCCCTCGAAGTACGACAGCGGAAGCTGTTGCTGCTCCCGTTCGACTCGCGCGCGGGTTTGGGCGTCGGGAAACAGGGGCGCCACGTCGGCGTCGTCCCACCATCTGGTCCACACGGGGACCAGGCCGTCATCGTCAGCCTTGGCACGCAACAGGTCGAGAAATGCCGGTGGCGCAAGCGGTACGAGACCGTGGCCCGGCGGAAGCACGGCGTCCACGAAGACCGTAGCGGCTACCCGACGTTGCATCACCAGGTCAGGGACGTAGGCGCCGGCGTTGCTGTGCGGTACCAACACAAGGTCCTGCTCTGTCGGCAGCGCCGCGAGGAAGGCGGCGAGGGCGTCCTGGCCGGTCCGCACGGGTGCGGTCGCAGCGCAGATCATGGTGTTCCATCCCCGGTCGGCGAGGATCCGGGCCACCGGCTGCCAGACGGAGGGGCCGAGGAGCGGACTAGGAAGCAGAGCCAACGACGGAACCATCGTGTGAAGACTACGAGCAGGCGCTGCCCTCTGCGCACGTCTGTGTCACAAGCCGAACCGCGGCCGGATCACACGGGAGCGCGAGTCGAGCTGTCCCGGATGATCCGCTGCGGTTCGCCTACTGGGACACCGCGAGCCGTCGGCCCTCGGGCCCTTGGTGCGCGATGCGTAGCCACGACTGCGGGTTGCGCGCATCGCGTCACCACGATGTTGTCGGGCTGATGGGGCACGCTGTCCTGGTGGACCCTGCGGACTTCTACAGCGGCATCGTTGTCGACGCCTACGCCCGTCTCAAGTCCAACTCCTTCGATGCTGACCGTTATCGGGACTTCGTCGTAGCCCACGGCGAACCCGCTCTTGAGCTTGGTTGCGGTGACGGCCAGCCGTTGCTGGACCTCTGCGCCGAAGGGCTGGAAGTCGAGGGCGTCGACTCCTCAGCGGACATGCTGGAGCGGTGCCGCGAGAACGCCTTGCGTCGTGGCATCCAGGTCCGCCTGCACCACCAGCGGGTCGAGGACCTGCACCTGGAGCGGCGGTACGAGTCGATCTACTTCGCTGGTCCGACCTTCACGCTCCTACCCGATGACCGGACCGCACGGCGGGCCTTGAAGGCCATCTGGAGGCATCTCGTGGACGACGGCAGGGCGCTCATCCCGCTCTGGGTGCCCAGCCCCACCCCCGAGGAGGAGTTGGGCGTCTGCCGTTCTGACGACGACGGCCTCGGCGTCGAGGTCCGCTACACGCCGCTGAGCGAGAAGACCGATCCTGTCTCGCGTACTCGGGTGACATCGAGCAGGTACGAGCGGGTCACCGCCACGGACCACCAGGTCGCCGAGCGGGAGTGGATCATTCACTGGCAGACGCCGTCTTCGTTCCGGCGAGCCTGTGCCGAGAGCGGACTGGACGTCGTCGAGCTCATCGACGATGGGACCGGCTCCGCGGTGACGGACGACTCGACGGAGTTCACCGCCACCGTTTGTCGAGGACCAGAACGCTGAGCGA
>JACCUF010000031.1 GCA_013811975.1 Geodermatophilaceae bacterium
GGCAGAGACGTGGTGAGCGACCGTGTCGTGCAACTCGCGGGCCAGTTGCTCTCGCTCGCGCAACTTGACCTGATCCATCTCATGGAGCCGGGAGGTAGCCCGATAGCGGACCGAGGCGCCGAGTGCCGCAGCGAACAACAAGACCATGGTGCCGAACACTGCCTCGACGACGCCCGTGTAGTCGGCCGCGATGCCCGCGACAGCGGCGGCCAGGATCAGCACCAACCCGGTCACGGCCTCCCGGCCACTGCCCCACCGAAACAGCGAATAGGGCAGTAGAAGTACGAAGGAAGTCGTGTATAAACCCACGGCCCCGGCATCAGTGATCAGCGCGGCGGTATCGACCACTACCAGCGCGCCGAACGTGACAGCGACCGCAGCGAGAGGTTTCGTCCGCCGCCACAACAGTGTGCAGGCCAGCCCGACGGCGAGCACGAGCGCGATCGGTCGCCACGCGACGTCATCGCGGAGGGTGCCTTCGACAAGAGCCGTCGGCACAAGAACACCGACGAGCACCCAGTCCCGCCGTACACGTGTGGGCGGATGGGGAACTCGCGGTTCATCCCAGAGGGAGCGGACCGCGCTTCTCATCACGCGCTTCAGCGTAGAGAACCCAAAGGGCTAATGGATCGGCCGAAAGTACGGCCGAAGGCTCGGCCGAAAGTTCAGCCTATATGTGACTGATCGGACGATGTGTCGTCCGCCGAGTCCCTTGACGATGAGGTCATGAATACGGCCGAGACCAGGGAGCCCACAGGAATGGAAATCAAAGGGAGACTGTCCACACTCTGGATAGTCGTGATGTTGAACGTGGTGTTTGCAGATATTCTTACCTTCATAACACCCGGGGCTCTGAGCGAGATAATGACTGGAACCCCAGGCGGGATTCAAGTCTCGCAAGGACTCCTGCTGGTGTTCGCAGTACTGCTGGAGATACCGATCGCTATGATCTTCTTGTCTCGCACATTGAAGTACACAGTCAATCGTTGGGCGAACATCATCGCCTGTGTAGTGACTATTGCATTTGTCATAGGTGGTGGGTCGGCCTATCTCCACTACTATTTTTTTGCTGTCGTCGAAGTCATCTGCATGTTAGGAATCGCGTGGTCTGCATGGAAATGGCCCACCCCGGTGGCATAGGAACCACGTGACTGGCTCGTGACCTCTACGCTCGATGCAGAATGAGACCCACGGCCCTGTCCCCGGCATTCCGCCAGCAGTCCCTCGATCAGCTTGCTGCCACCGAACTCGACATCCTGGTCATCGGCGGAGGCGTGGTGGGGGCGGGTTGCGCTCTTGATGCCGCTACTCGCGGCCTCAGCGTCGGTCTGGTCGAGGCGCGCGACTTCGCCTCCGGTACGTCGAGCCGGTCCAGCAAGTTGATCCACGGCGGTCTTCGCTACCTCGAGATGCTCGACTTCCGGCTGGTGGTCGAGGCGCTCGGCGAACGGGGCCTGCTCATGGACCGGCTCGCCCCGCACCTGATCCGGCCGGTTTCCTTTCTCTATCCGCTGCGGCACCGCTTCTGGGAACGGGTGTACGCCGGATCCGGTGTGCTGTTGTACGACGCCATGGCCCGCCGGTCGAGACACGGGGATGGCCGTGGGCTGCCGCACCACCGCCATCTCACCCGACGGGGCGCGCGCCGGATCGTGCCGTCGCTGCGCAAGGACGCACTGATCGGAGCCTTGCAGTACTACGACGCCCAGGTCGACGACGCCCGGCACACGATGTTCATCTCCCGGACCGCGGCCTCGTACGGCGCGCTGGCCGCCTCCCGTACCCGGGTTGTCCGGCTGCTCCGTCAAGGCGAGCGGGTGACCGGCGCCGTCGTACGCGACCTCGAGTCCGACCGGGAGATCGAGATCCGGGCCAGCCAGGTCGTCAACGCGACGGGGGTGTGGACCGACGAGACCCAGGCGCTGGCCGGCGAGCGTGGGCAGTTCAACGTTCGGGCCAGCAAGGGCATCCACGTGGTCGTACCTCGGGATCGGATCCGTTCCAAGTCCGGGCTGATCCTGCGAACCGAGACCTCGGTGCTGTTCGTAATCCCGTGGGGGCGGCACTGGATCATCGGTACGTCGGACACCGATTGGGCGCTGGACAAGGCCCATCCGGCAGCCAGCGCCAGCGACATCGACTACCTGCTTCGGCATGTCAACGAAGTCTTGGAACAGCCACTTACCGAAGCCGACGTGGAGGGCGTGTATGCCGGGCTTCGTCCGCTGTTGTCAGGGGAGTCCGAGGCCACCTCGAAGCTGTCCCGCGAACACGCTGTGGCACATACGGTTCCGGGTCTAGTCGTCGTCGCGGGAGGCAAGTACACGACGTACCGGATCATGGCCAAGGACGCTGTGGACGAAGCGGTACACGGACTGGCGGCGGTGCTGGACCGTCGGGTACCGCCGTCGTGCACCGAGAACGTGCCGTTGGTCGGCGCCGAGGGGTATCAAGCCCTCTGGAACGCTCGGCACGAGCTGGTCACCCGCTCGGGCCTGCACGGGGTGTGGATAGAACACCTGCTGCACCGGTACGGGTCGCTGATCTCGGAGTTGCTCGATCTGGTGGTCGCCGACCCTTCCCTTGGCCGGCCGTTGGCCGGAGCCGACTATCTGCGGGTCGAGATCACCTATGCCGCTTCCCACGAGGGTGCCCGGCATCTCGACGACGTTCTGACCCGGCGGACGCACATCTCGATAGAGACCTTCGATCGGGGGATCAGCGCCTGCGAGGAGGCCGCCGCGCTGATGGGTTCGGTCCTCGGCTGGAGCACTGGGCAGATCGGCATCGAGATCGAGCACTATCGGATGCGGGTGGCCGCCGAGTTGGAGAGTCAGCAGATGCCCGACGACGAGACCGCCGACGCCGCCCGGATGGGTGCCCCCGACGTCGTACCCCTGATCTGACCGGACCGCCGATCTGAACCGCTGAGCCGCAACCGGTTAGAGTCAGCCCGTTTTCGCGATAACGGCGCGTTTCACGGCGGCAGACGTGCAGTTTTCGCGATAACGGCGGTTACTGGGGTCCGTGGCCCGGCGCAAGCGTGGCGGCGGCTAGGTTCGGTGGTCATGCGCCCTGAACATCTCGACCTGCTGGCCATGTGCGGCCAGCCCACGTTGCATCCGGACGGCAGCCTCGCGATCGTCTCGGTCATCCGGCCGGATCTGGACAGCAACGACTACGTCGGCGGGTTGTGGTCGGTACCCCTGGACGGCTCCGGCCCGCCGCGCCGCCTGAGCCGTGGGCACCGCGACACCGCTCCCGCCATCAGCCCCGACGGTGCCCGGGTGGCTTTCCTGCGCGCAGAGAAGAAGGGCAAGCCACAGCTGTACGTCGTCGAGGTCGGCGGTGGCGAGCCCGTCGTGTTGACGGACGCGCCGCTGGGTGTCGGACCACCGTCATGGAGCCCTGACTCCCGCCGGATCGCGTACGCGGCGCGAGTCCCGGAGCAGGGAAGGTATGGGACGGATGAGGACATCTCCGCCGATGCGGAGGCCCCGCGACTGGTCACGAAGCTGGCCTATCGCGACGACGGCCTTGGCTATACCAACGACCGCCGCAACCACCTGTTCGTCCTCGATGTACCCGACCTGGACTCGCTCGACCCCGCCGGCCCCCCTCCTGCAGGTTCTGGTGACAACGGTCAGGAGACGGAGCCGGATGACCGGACTGATCCAGCCGAACGAGGCACGGGTGACACCGCCAGGAGCCCGAATGTCCCGGAGGCCAACCAGATCAGCGAAGGGGACTCCGATGACACGGACGTGTCATGGAGTCCGGACGGGTCCCGACTGGTCTTCGTGAGCGACCGCGGCACGGACGGCGCGCCGAGAGAGCACGAGGACCTCACCTCGGGGATCTTCACATGTACGCCGGACGGATCCGACCTGCGCTTCATCGTCGGAACGGGATTATCCTGCCAAAGTCCACAGTGGACACATGACGCGAAGTCCATCGTCTTCCTTGCCAGCGAGGTCGGAAACAGCGGACTCGACTTCGTCGCCAGGAATACGAGCCTGTACGCCGTACCGGCCCCCGAGGCCGGCGACCCTGAGGACGCACCGGGCGCCCCGGAGCGGCTGACGGATATCGAGACCATTGACCTGGGCGAGGTCGGCAGCCATCTCTCGGTCAGCGAGCGAGGCGTGCTCGTACAGGATCGACGTCGGGGCGCTGTGCGACTGTTGGAGATCAATCCTAAGGCTGACCCTGTTGATGCGGCGTCGGCGACCGAGATCGCTGGGGGAGATGCCGTTTTCCGAGCCCATGCGGTGTCGCCGGCGGGGGCCGTGGTGGTCGCCACCGTGTCCGATGGAGACAGCCCAGGCGAACTCGTCCTCGTCCGTGGCCCTTCCGGCGATCGGCATCAAAGACTCACCGATGTCAGCCGGCGGATTCAAGAAGCCGCGCCACCACGACCGGCACTCGAGCGCGAGATCCCAGGTAAGGACGGCTATCCCGTACACGGTTGGGTGGTTCTGCCCGATCCCGAGGTGTATGGCCACGGTCCTCATCCAGTGTTGCT
The DNA here is from genome assembly GCA_013811975.1 of Geodermatophilaceae bacterium. Lineage (GTDB taxonomy): Bacteria > Actinomycetota > Actinomycetes > Mycobacteriales > Geodermatophilaceae > JACCQS01. The sequence goes on from JACCUF010000031.1 coordinate 4,526, forward strand.
CAACATCCACGGCGGCCCCTTCGCGGCCTACGTCGGCTCCTTCTTCGACGAGGCGCAGGTCTATGCCGCGGCCGGATATGCCGTCCTGATGTGCAATCCGCGTGGATCGGCCGGTTACGGCCAGGCACATGGCGCCGCGATCAAGGGAGCCATGGGAAGCGTGGATGCCGACGACGTCCTGGCTTTTCTCGACGGCTGCGTGGCCGACTCAGATCTGGGGCTCGATGGCGACCGAGTCGGGGTGATGGGTGGCTCGTACGGCGGGTACATGACGGCGCTGTTGACCACCCGTACGGACCGTTTCACCGCCGCGATCGTCGAGCGCGGCTACCTCGACGCAGTGTCGTTCATAGGTTCGTCTGACATCGGCTGGTTCTTCGCCGACGAGTACCACGGCGATGACGACGCAAAGCGGGACCAGTCGCCGATGGCCCACGTGGACCGGGTGCGGACACCGACCTTGATCATCCACTCCGAGACCGACTGGCGGACTCCGATCGAGCAGGCACAGCGTTGGTTCACCGCGCTGCGCCGCAACGGCGTTCCCGCGCAACTCCTGCTGTTCCCCGGAGAAGGGCACGAGCTCTCCCGCTCCGGCAAGCCGACACATCGCCGGGACCGATTTGTCCACATCCTGCGCTGGTGGTCAGACCATCTCCCGGTGACCCGACAGCGCCCGTGAGCTGGTCGAGCGAGTACGACGCAGGCGACTACGAGGGGGTCTGGCGGGCAATGACCGCGGCAGGTCCTCAGCTGCGTGAGGCAGCGGTGGCGCGCCCTACTCCATCTGGCTTCCCGACGCCTGCGCTGATCCGCGGCGGGACTTCGACGGCCTGCACGAGACGACGTTCGTCGAGTACCTGCGTTCCGCGCTGCTCGACTGGGGTGGCTTTCCGGGCTGGGCGCGACTGGAGCCAGAGTGGGCCACGGCCGGCGAGCCGTTTCCGATGCGCCTGATCGAACTGTCCCGGGAGTTCGTCAGGTTCTAGTGGAGAAAATCGGTTGACTGATGGTGGGCGCGGAGTACGGTCTCCGCCCCGTGGCTGATGACGATGTTCTGAGCCCTGCGAATGCCAGCGACGATCCGGTTCTCTCCGCTGAACGAGCCCACCTCGACCGAGCCCGGGAGTGCCTCGGGCTGATGCGGGTCACCGCTGGAAACCTCAGCGATGCGGGCGGGGACGCCTTCGCCAGCGAGATGCTCGGCAGATCCAAGGCCGTACGGCTGAAGTCTCTGGCCGACGACGGCAGAACCCCGCCGTTCTTCGGCCGTATCGACCGTCTGCGCGACGCCGACGACGACGCCGGCGGCCTGGAGGAGTTCCACATCGGCCGGCGGCACATCCGCGACGACGCCGGCGACCCGGTCGTCATCGACTGGCGCGCCCCGATGTCCCGGCCGTTCTATCAAGCGACGCCGGCCCAACCCCAGGGAGTCGCACTTCGCCGACGGTTCGGATTCGCCGGCGCGCTGCTGACCTCGTACGAGGACGAAGCGCTGATCACCGCCCGAGGCGGCGGCGACCTCGAAGGCGACGGCGGCGGAGCTGGCGACCTGCCGCTGGCAACCCTCGTGGTAGAGGAGATCGAGCGCCCGAGGGCCGGGCCGATGCGCGACATCGTTGCCACGATCGCACCCGACCAGGACGACATCGTGCGGGCACCGCTGGAGACCTCGCTGTGCATCCAGGGATCCCCGGGCACCGGCAAGACGGCGGTCGGGCTGCACCGGGCCGCCTACCTGCTCTACACCTACCCCGATCAACTGCATAGATCCGGCGTGCTGGTGATCGGGCCGAACGCCGCCTTCCTCCGCTACATCGGCGCAGTCCTTCCGGCACTCGGGGAACTCGATGTCAGCCAGATCACCGTCGACGAGCTCACCGCGCGGGTCCCGGTGCGAGGCAAGGACTCCGACGCGCTGGCCGAGCTCAAGGGCGACCGGCGGTGGTCGGGGGTGCTGCAAAGGGCGGTCTACGGCGGGATCAACAAGCCCCAGGACTCGATCCAGATTCCGCTCTCCGGCCGGCGCTACCGGCTCCCGGTGGAGCGACTGCGCCGCTACGTCGACGATGTCCGGCGCAGTGGTGTCCCATACGCGGTCGGCCGTGAGCGGCTGGCGATGACCGTCGCCGAGGACGCCCGTCGGCAGAAGGAGCAAGTCGGCGGGTCGCCGACCGACGCCGAGACGCGGCGCTGCGCGCACAGCACGGAACTGCAGACCTGGCTGGCCGGCGTCTGGCCCGCTGTCGACGCCAAATCGACCGTACGGAGCCTGCTGAGCGATCCCGACTCGCTGGCTGCGGTGAGCCGCGGGGGATGGACCGATGCCGAATTGGCCCTGCTGACGGTGACGGCGCCTTCGGGGAACGTTCGATCAGTGCGCTGGAGCGCGGCCGACGCCGTCCTTATCGATGAGGTCGAGGGGTTGCTGCGGCGGACCGAGTTGTTCGGCCACGTCATCCTCGACGAGGCCCAGGATCTGTCCCCGATGCAGTTACGGGCAGTCGCGCGCCGCGCGCACGCGGGTTCGGTGACCGTGCTCGGCGACATCGCCCAAGGCACCAGCCCGTGGTCCACGACGGACTGGGCAACCTCGCTTGCCTCGTTGGGCAAGCCCGAGGCCGTCGTACGCGTACTCACCCGCGGCTACCGCGTACCAGGGGAGATCCTCGACGTGGCCAACCGGCTGCTGCCTGACCTCGCACCGCAGTTGCCCCCCGCGACCTCGGTCCGGCCCGGTCGCGGTTCGGTGTCCCTGCACTCAGTTGC
>JACCUF010000045.1 GCA_013811975.1 Geodermatophilaceae bacterium
TTGCGCACTAGGCGCTGACGGCCTCGGTCGGCTCGAGCCACTCCTGCCATGTCGCGTCAGTGATTCCCTGGCTCAGTAGGTGCCAGGAAGCACCTCGCGGCGCCTGCGGAATCGTGCGCAACCGCCAACCCATTTCGGCCAAGGTCCGGTCGGCCTTGGCGTGGTTGCAGCGTCGGCACGCGGCCACGACGTTGTCCCAAGTGTGCGTCCCACCGCGACTTCTGGGCACGACGTGATCGATGCTCGTCGCCGTTATTCCACAGTAGACACACTTGCCGGAGTCCCGGGCGAAGACTGCCCGACGTGACAACGGCGTACGCCCGAGATAGGGCACCCGGATGTAGCGCGTCAGTCGGATGACTGCGGGCACCACAACGGTCATGGTGGCGCTGTGCATGGCTTCGCCGCTGTCCTGAATGCATTCGGCCTTGGCGGACAGGACGAGCACGACCGCTCGACGTGCAGACACGACGCACAGCGGTTCGTACGTCGCGTTCAGTAACAAGCTCACCGAGCCTCGCGCCATGCGTCACCCTCCGCAGGCGCCCGGTGCGATTCCCGCCGGCTGCGAGCCCGGACTGGGCGACATGTGGCCATATCATGCCCCGCCGATCCGAAGATCGGCTCACCGGATTGCCAGGAACGGCCCCGACCGCAGTCCGGCGAGCCGTTGCGGTACGGGCCTGGCACCCTGTTCTCGTGATGAACCGGCTCCTGGTGACGCCCGCTGCCAATGTGCTGCCGACGTGGTTGGCCGAACGCACCGAGGCAATCGGCCTGACCTCGGCGAAGATAGTGGTAATCCTTCTTGTCGCCCTGCTGACCCGCCTGCTCCTTCATCGGTCGATCAAACGGCTCACCGCTCGCAGTGCCAGCGGTGATACGCCGGTCATCCTCAGGCCGTTGAGCGCCCGGGCTCGCAAGAGCCTCCAGGAGTCGGTGATCCCGAGCGAGCGGAGAACCCAGCGAGCCGCGGCGATCGGGTCGGTACTACGCAGTTTCACCTCCATCGTCATCCTGTCGATCACCGTCGTTCTGATCCTGGGCGAACTCGGGATCAACCTCACGCCCATCGTGGCCAGTGCCGGGGTTGTCGGCGTCGCACTCGGCTTCGGGGCCCAGAACCTCGTGAAGGACTTCCTGTCCGGCATCGGTCTGATCCTGGAGGACCAGTACGGCGTCGGTGATGTCGTTGACCTGGGTGAGGCCAGCGGCACGATCGAAGGAGTTGGCCTGCGAACCACTCGATTGCGAGACAACGCCGGAGTGGTCTGGTACGTCCGTAACGGCGAGATAATCCGGGTGGGGAACAAGAGCCAGGGATATGCGCAAGTCATTCTCGACGTACCTGTGTCGCACGAGACGGACCTCGACCTCGCTCGGCACGCGATGCAAGAGGTTGGCGATGCCCTGGTGCAGGACGAGAACTGGGCAGACAAGGTGCTGGGCGATGCGGAGTCCCTCGGAGTCGAGCAGATCACCGCGGGCGCGATCATCCTGCGCCTTCAGGTGCGCACCACCACCGCGGATCAGTGGCGGGTCGCCCGCGAGCTGCGGCTACGGATAGCCCGGCGTTTCGGTGAACTCGACATCGCCAGTCCCATGCCGATCATGGGCATGGGTTTGGGGACGGGCGATCCCGGTGAGTCAGCACCCGGTGAAACCCGGTAGGCCGCGTGACCGAGCAACCTGCGGCGCGGAGTCAACGTCCGGCTACCTATCGGGAGGTCTTCGCCGTACGCGAGTTCCGCTATCTGTTCCTGGGATACCTGCTCTCCCTGATCGGTGACGAACTCGTCCGGGTCGCCTTGGCCGTGCTGGTCTTCGAGTCGACCAACTCCCCGTTTCTGGCTGCTGCGACCTTCGGGATCAGCTACGCACCCTGGGTGCTAGGCGGCCCGGTCCTGTCGACCCTGGCAGATCGGCTGCGGCGGCGTCGGGTCCTCGTCGGCAGCGACCTCGCGCGTGGGACGGTGGTGGCGTGCCTGGCCATCCCTGGGTTGCCGCTGTGGCTGATGCTGGTGATGCTCTTCGTGGCCTCGTTGTTCGCTCCGCCGTTCGAGTCGGCTAGATCGGCACTCCTGCCGGACGTGCTCGAAGGCGACCGATACGCCGTAGGCACCTCCTTGACGGGGATCAGCGCTCAGGTCGCGCAGGTACTCGGGTTCGTCGGCGGCGGCGTGCTCGTCCTGGCCATCTCCGCCCGCGGCGCGCTACTCGTCGATGCCGCCACGTTCTTCATCTCGGCGGCCCTCGTACGGTGGGGGGTCGAGGACCGGCCGGTCGCCGTCGATCCGACCGCCGCCCCGGCGTCGCTCTGGCACGACACCGTCGACGGCTTGCGGGTGCTCACCCGGAACAAGCTGCTCTTACGCATCGTCGGGCTGTTGTGGGTCGGACAGCTGTTCGTGACCGCACCCGAGGGAGTCGCTGTGCCCTTCGTGGCCGAATTCGGTCATGGCCCAATCGGGGTGGGGCTGTTCCTTGCCGCCAATCCGGTCGGGCTGATCATCGGGGGGGTCGTGATCGGCCGGCTGTGCCCACCGGTGCTACGGGAGAAGTTGACCTATCCGCTGGCCCTGTTCTCCGTGGTCCCCCTGATCCTGGCGGGGCTGATCGACAACTTCGCTGCGGTCTTGGCCATGCTCGCCCTGTCCGGTTTCGGCGCCAGCTATCTGATCCCGCTCAATGTGTCCTTCGTTCGAACCGTGCCGGCTGCCTACCGGGGCCGGGCCTTCGGGGTAGCCGTCAGCGGGCTCTACGCCTGCCAGGGTCTCGCGATCGTCAGCGCGGGAACGGCGGCGGAATGGATGTCGGCGAGCGCTGTCGTGACCTGGTCGGGGCTGCTGGGCCTGCTCGCATTGCTGTTGCTCGGAATCTCCCGACTGCGCGGTGATGGCAGGCAGCCGGCAACCGATCCCCTGGACGAGCCCGATTTGTCCGATGGCTCGGGCCCGCTCGCACCGGAATCTCAGCGGTCAGGCACCATCGAGTAGATGGCAGGCACCGATCGGCGCGCTCGAACCTTCTACGACGACGTGGGTGGGCACGACACCTTCCAGCGACTCGTCGCGCACTTCTACGCCGGAGTCGCCGCTGATCCGATCCTGCGTCCGATCTATCCGGAGGAGGACCTAGGGCCGGCCGAGGAGCGGTTCCGGATGTTCCTCGAGCAGTACTGGGGTGGCCCGAGCACGTACTCCGAGCAGCGGGGTCACCCGAGGCTGCGGATGCGGCATGCACCCTTCTCC
>JACCUF010000049.1 GCA_013811975.1 Geodermatophilaceae bacterium
TCGGATCTCGGCTCTCGGCGGCCAATGCCCGCACCTGGGAGCGCCGATGGCAGAGGGCTGGCTGTACCGAGATCAATTCGTGTGCCCCTGGCATGGGTCGCGCTTTGACTTGCAGACCGGCGCTGCGACGTCGGGGCCGGCGACCTCCCCGTTGTCAAGCTTTCAGACCCGGCTTCGAGACGGACAGATCGAGATCCGCCGGATACCGCCGGCGCGACTGGCCACGACCGGCGAGACAGCAACCAAGGAGGGGGCTCAGAGCCATGAAAGCTGACCAGCTGCTGATCGAGCACCACGACGTACTGCGCGGGCTGTTGACGGAGCTCGAAGAGACAACCGACGAGCAGGGCAAAGAGCGTAAGAAGTTGCTCGACGACTTGGTGAGCGAGCTCGGTGTCCACGTACGGATCGAGGACGAACTCTTCTACCCAGCCGTCGAGAAAGTCACTCCACTGCTGGCGATCTCGCAGGCCGAGCACCGTGCGATCGACGATCAGCTCGCCGTCGTGCTACGAACCGACACCGATGGACCAGACTTCGCGACCGAGGTGAAGATGCTCGCGGCAACGCTGCACCATCATGCCGGCGAGGAGGAACGCCTCATGTTTCCGCAGTCGCATGCGCTCGGCGAGGAGGCGCTGGAAGCGCTGGGGACGCAGATGGAGCAGCGCAAGAGACAGTTGGAGAACTCAACGGTCACGCAGACCCTCCGAAAGGCAAAGAGAGAAGTGTTGCGACGCGTTTGAGTCCGGCGTCAGTCGAGGGTGAAGACGATCTTGCCTGCTGTCTCACCGTTGATCATCCGTGCGAAGCCCTCCCTGGCATCTGCCAGCGGCATCTGCACGTCGACGCGCGGCCGTACGCCACTGGTCTGGCAGAACTTGATCAGCCGGGCCAGCTCCTCGCGGGTTCCCATCGTCGAGCCGATCACCGACAGCTGGAGGAAGAACACCCGCTGCAGGTCGGCCGACGGCGCGGCCCCGCTGGTCGACCCGGACACAACGACCCGCCCACCGGGCTTCAAAGATTTCAGGCTATGGGCCCAGGTCGCCTCACCGACCGTCTCGAAGACAGCGTCGACGCGCTCCGGAAGTCGGGCACCGGTTTCGAAGCTCGCCTGCGCGCCGAGTTCTTCGGCCAGGGATCGCTTCTCCTCGGTACGGCCGGTCGCCCAGACCCGTACGCCTGCCGCGCTGGCCAGCGCGATCAGCGCAGTGGCCACACCACCGCTGCAGCCCTGGACCAGCACCGTGTCTCCGGGATGTACGCCGGACTTGGTGAACAACATCCGGTACGCGGTCAGCCACGCGGTGGCCAGACATGCCGCCTCGGGAAAGGACATCTCGGGCGGCTTCGGGATCACATTGCGGCTGGGCACGAGGACCTTCTCCGCGAGCGTGCCCTGATATCGCTCGGACAGTAGAGAGCGCTTGGGGTCGAGGGTCTCGTCGCCGGTCCAGGACGGGTCGCTGATCACCGCGTGCACGACCACGTCGTTGCCGTCCTCGTCGGTGCCGGCCGCATCGCAGCCGAGGATCATCGGCATCCGGTCTTCGGGGAGTCCCACACCACGCAACGAGAACACGTCATGGTGATTGAGCGAGGCCGCCTTGACTGTCACCGTCGTCCAGCCCTCGCTCGGCTCCGGCTCGGGTCGGTCACCCACCTGAAGTGCAGACAGCGGGTCGTCGGGAGCAGGCTTCGACACGTAGGCGGCAAGCATGCTCATCACGCTAGCGCCACCGTACGGTCACGGTTTGCCTACCTGGTACGCAGACGCGCCGAGGGCCGGTCCGGCGTGTGGTGGCACACGGTAGGCAAAGCTGGCCATGTGGACGAACGCGGCCGCTGATCAGCGGACGACGATGGCGTGTTCTCGGGCCGCGACGATCTCGCCAATGACCGTCGCACCGGGGATCTCGCCGACCAGCAGCAGTCCACCGGAGGTCTGCGCGTCGGCGAGCAACAGGGCGATCTGCTCATCCACTGTGGACAGGTCCGCTGCCGGGTCGACCCACTCCAGGTTCCGCTGAGTGCCACCCGAGACGTACCCGTCGCGTACGGCCTCCCGCGCACCGTCGAGCAAGGGGACGGCCGCAGAGTCGATGATCGCGGTGACTCCGCTGGCCCTGGCCATCTTGAAGAGGTGGCCGAGTAGGCCGAAGCCGGTGACATCGGTTCCCGCCCGTACTCCGGCGGCCAGGGCGGCGACGGATGCGTCCCGATTGAGTTCGGTCATCGTGGCGACGGCGTTCTCGAATACCTCACCAGTCGCCTTGTGCCGGTTGTTCAATACGCCGACCCCCAGTGGTTTGGTCAGTGACAGCGGCAGACCGACCTGCGCGGCATCGTTTCGGATCAGCCGATCGGGGTCGCCGATGCCGGTCACGGCCATGCCGTACTTGGGCTCGGGATCGTCCACGCTGTGCCCGCCCCCGACGTGGCAGCCAGCGCTGCGCGCGATGTCGAGTCCACCTCGCAGCGTCTCGGCGGCAAGCTCCATCGGCAACAGGTCCCGCGGCCAGCCGAGCAGGTTGACTGCGACGATCGGCGTGCCGCCCATTGCGTAGACGTCGGACAAGGCGTTTGCCGCCGCGATCCGGCCCCAGTCGTAGGCGTCGTCGACGACCGGGGTGAAGAAGTCGGCGGTGACGATGACAGCTTGACCATTGGCGATCCGTACGACTGCGGCGTCATCACCGGAATCCAGCCCGACGATCAGCTCGCCGATGCCCGGCCCGGTCAGTGCCGCAACGCCGAGCCCGGCGACCATCGATTCCAGCTCGCCCGGCGGAATCTTGCATGCGCATCCACCGCCATGCGCATAGCTCGTCAGCCGGTACTTCTTGGCGTTCGAGTCAGGCGGGTTCGAGTCATGCGGGCCCGCAGGGGCAGTCCGGGTCACCCTGCGACTGTAGGTGCCGGCCGGGCGGACGGTGCTGACCGGAGCCGACCAACCGACGCATCAGCTCCGGCGACCGTAGAGTCGGTGGACATGGGTGGGGACGACGGCTCGCAAACAAGTGCCCGCAGACAGGTGCCCCGCACCGACGACATGCTGGCCGATCCGCGACTGGCCGACGCCTGCGCGAAACTGGGTCGTTCCTTGGTCAAGCAGACCGTCGCCGACGTTCAGGAGCAGGTCCGGGCCGGGACTCTTGCGCCCGCCGACGCGATCGGGGAAGCCGCCCGCTCGCTGCCGGACACAGCCGCGAGTTTGCGGCCGGTCCTCAACGCCACCGGCGTTCTGGTGCACACGAACCTTGGCCGTGCGCCACTGTCAACGGCCGCGGTCACAGCGCTGGTCGCCGTCAGCGGCACCACCGACGTCGAGCTGGATCTGGGCACCGGGCGTCGGGGCCGACGGGGGAAGGGCGCGGTAGATGCGCTCTGCGAAGCCGTTCCCGCGGCCCAGTCCGCACACATCGTCAACAACGGCGCGGCGGCCGTGGTACTGGCCGCCACGGCGCTGGCTCAGGGCAAGGAGATCATCGTGGCCCGGGGCGAACTCGTCGAGATCGGCGACGGGTTCCGGATCCCGGATCTCTTGGTGTCCACCGGCGCCCGGCTACGCGAGGTCGGCACGACGAACCGAGTGACGTTCGAGGACTACGCCGCAGCCGTCGGGCCGGAGACGGCCTTCGTCATGAAGGTGCATCCGTCGAACTTCGTCGTACGAGGATTCACCTCCTCGGTCGACGTTGCCCGGCTGGCGGCGCTGCCGGTCCCGACGATCGCCGACCTGGGTTCGGGGCTGCTCGACCCGCATCCGGCCATCCCGGACGAACCGGACGCACAGTCCACGCTGGCGGCCGGGGCCGCGCTGGTCACCTCGAGTGGTGACAAACTGCTCGGCGGTCCGCAGGCCGGTCTGATCCTTGGTCGTCTCGAGCTGGTCGAACGTCTTCGTCGCCATCCCTTGGCCCGAGCACTGCGGGTGGACAAACTCACTCTTGCCGCGCTGGAGGCCACCGTACGAGGACCCCGACCGCCCGTGCTCCGAACGCTCGAGGTCCATGTCTCTGAGCTTCGCGACCGCGCCCGGCGACTGGCCCTGCGCTTGCAGGGCGACGGGATAGCGGCACAAGCCGTTGAGAGCCTCGCGCGGATCGGCGGCGGTGGCGCCCCCGAAGCCACCCTGGCCAGTGCCGCAGTGAGCCTGCCCGCAGACTTCGCAGCCGCACTGCGCACCGGTAACCAGGCGGTGCTCGGCCGCATCGAGCGAGACCGATGCCTGCTTGACCTGCGCGCGCTGGACCCGGGCCAGGACGAGGCGTTGTATCTCGCGGTCACCGCCGCGACCGCGACCTTGGCCGCGACCATGGCCGCGGTCGAGGGGGACGCGAGCGTCACTCGGATCGAGACGTGTACGTCCTAGCCACAGCCGGTCATGTCGACCACGGGAAATCGACCCTGGTACGGGCCCTGACCGGGATGGAGCCGGATCGGTACGCCGAGGAACGGCGCCGTGGACTGACCATCGATCTCGGTTTCGCCTGGATGCCTCTGCCGAACGGCAAGCACATCGCGTTCGTGGACGTACCTGGGCACGAGCGCTTCGTGAACACGATGCTGGCCGGTGTCGGTCCGGTGCCTGCCGTCCTGCTCGTGGTCGCTGCCGATGGCGGATGGTCGGCCCAGACGCAGGAGCACGTCGCGGTGCTGGATGCCCTCGGGGTGGCGGCCGGACTCGTGGTGGTGACCCGGAGCGATCTCGCCGATCCGCGTCCGGTGCTTGCCGAGCTGCCCGACTGGCTGGCCGGGACGAGCCTGGCCGCAATCCCGGCGGTCTCCTGCAGCGCGGTGACCGGCGCCGGCCTCGATGAACTGCGACACGCACTGGCAGCTCTGGCTACCAGCCTGCCGGATCCGGATCTGGAGGCACCGACACGACTGTGGATCGATCGGGCCTTCACCATCCGTGGAGCCGGGACCGTGGTCACGGGCACCCTGCCGGCCGGTCGAATTCGGGTCGGAGACGAGTTGGCCCTGGCAAGGACCGGGCACACCGTCGTGGTTCGCGGACTGCAGAGTATGAACGAGCGGCTGTCCACAGTGGAGGGTGTGGCTCGGGTCGCAGTTAATCTCCGAGGCATCTCCTCAGAAGACATCGGTCGAGGGGACGCACTGCTGACCCAGGGGAGGTGGGCGTTGAGCAGCACCCTCGACGTGTTGACGGTTTCAACGGGCGAGCGTCTACCGGCTGAGTTGACGATGCATATCGGATCTGCCGGGCTGCCGGCCCGTACCCGCCGGCTCGGAGACCGTGGAGTGCGGTTGACCGTAGCGAGCCCCATCGCTGTGACCTACGGCGATCGGGTGCTGCTGCGGGATCCGGGCAGCCGCAAGGTGATCGGCGCCGACGTACTCGATCCACGTCCCCGCCGTCTGGCACGCCAGAGAGGGGCTGCCCTTCGCCGCGGTGTCGAGCTGGCCTCGATGACCGACGGGCCGGACCCGGATGGCGAGTTGCGCCGCCGAGGTATCGAGAGTGTTGAAACCTTCGACACCCTTGGCATTGGTCGGCCGAGCACCGAGCCGATCGGTGGTTGGCTGCTGGATCCGACGACCCGCGAGGAGCTCAGCGATCGGCTGTCCGTACTCGCCACGGATCATCAGCGGAACAATCCGCTGGATGCCGGTCTGGCTGCCGGCGCGGTGGGACGCTCGCTGGGACTGCCCGACCACCGGCTGCTGGCGGCGCTGCTGCGGGCCCCCTGGCA
>JACCUF010000070.1 GCA_013811975.1 Geodermatophilaceae bacterium
CCGTACTCGCCACGGATCATCAGCGGAACAATCCGCTGGATGCCGGTCTGGCTGCCGGCGCGGTGGGACGCTCGCTGGGACTGCCCGACCACCGGCTGCTGGCGGCGCTGCTGCGGGCCCCCTGGCATCTCGAGGCCGGTCGGGTCACGTCGGTCGAAGAGTTTCCTGATGCCCTGCCGGCCGACGTTGCGGCAGGAATCGAGAAGGTGCGGGCACGATTGCGGCAGAATCCATTTGACGCTCCGACCTCGACCGATCTCGCCGACCTCCGGCTGACCCCGCTGGTGTTGGCAGCCGCGGTTCGGGCTGGACTCCTGGTCGCTGTCGGTGACGGCGTGTTCCTGGCCCAAGGCGCACGGGAGGCCGCCGTCGCGCGGCTGGAGACTCTCGAGCAACCGTTCACGACCAGCCAGGCACGGACTGTCCTGCAGACCTCGCGCCGGGTCGCGTTGCCGTTGTTGCAGTGGCTGGATGCCGCGGGTCTGACCCAGCGGCTACCCGATGACCGCCGCCGCCTGAGCCGTGGGGAGGTCAGTCCGCACGGTTGAACTGGCCGGCGTCGAGACGACGAAAGTCGGTCACGTCGACCGATCCGTCCCGACCGAACTCCACGGTGCGGTAGCCGGCCACCGCACCGTTGTCGGGGTCGAAGTAGAACAAGGCAACCGCGCTGTTGGTCGCCAATGGGCCGTAGGACGGGGTGTTCTCGCCCGTACCCCCTGAGTTGTCGACGCTGTAGGCCACGATGTCGCCGGTGACCGTCGGCCCCTCCTCGCGGTGCCGATGCCCGGACAGGACCAGTGGTGCACACTCGTCCTCGATCGCCGAGGCGGCGTGTGCAGGGTCGTGTACGACCAAGATGTCGGGCCGGATGTCGCAGGTGAGCTCGGCCGTGCGGTCGATGAAGTCCTCGGCGGTCTCATCCCCGCGACGCGTGGTCGGCGACCCGATCTGCGATCGGAACGGGTCGCTGTCCCCGAGTAGCGTGAGCCCGGCGATTTCCACCGGCTCGCCGCGCAGGACCACAGCTCCGCTCGTCTCCAGGTCGGCGCCGGTTTGCAGCGAGTCGTGATTGCCCAGGACCAGGACGAGCGGAGTACCGCCCAGTCGGCTGAGGTAGACGTCGGTGCACAACGCCTCGAGTTGGGTTCCGCTCATCGTGATGTCCCCGGCACTCAGGACAAAGCTTGCTCGGGATTGCACGGCAACTTCGCTGATCACCCGGGTCATGCCCAGATTGCAGTGCAGATCGCTTTCTAACACGAATGCGGCCAACCCGCGCTCCGCGTCCTCCACGGCGATCTCGGCCATCGCGGTCGCCGTACGGAGGCGCAGTTGTTGATAGAAGTTCTCGTTGTCCTGCAGGACCCGCACGGCCTCGTCGAGCAGAGTGCCCGCGACCTGGATGTTCGGGACGGTCTGACCCTCGACGGACAGACCGACCACCGGCGTCCATGATCGACTGGCCAGGCTCACCGACGGTCCGATGACCGATGTCGCAAGGGCTCCGAGAGCCAGCCACCCGCCCGCGGCGTAGGCCACCCGTCGCCGATGCTTGGTCGCCGGGCGGCCGAGAAACGGCCGGTGGGTGGCCAACCCGAGCAGCAGGCCGATCAACGCACCCACCGCCGCATAGCCGAGGAGATGAGCCACCGTGGCACGCCGCAGGGAGCCGGCAACCGCCGCCACGTCGCCGAAGGAGGTGAGCGTCTCGGCGAGATCGGCAGGACCGGAGAAGCGGATGTCGTTGGCGGTGATGCTCAGCCCCACCGGACCGGGCGTATCCACGCGGACAGCGGCGACCCCGACGTCGAAAGTCGAACCGACACCGGTCGTGAGCCGGGTCGTCACATCGAGCGGCCCAAGGTCGCCGACCGTACCGACGGCGTTGCCCAGCCCCAGTCCGAGGATGGCTCCGAGCAGACCGACCAACACGATGCGTGCCGCATCGCTCCAGCTCAGCCGATGGCCACCCCCAGCCGGCCGCAGAGTTGCCATCTATTCAGTGCCCTCGGATACCCAGCGTGGCGGGCGCTTCTCACCGAAGGCCCGGATCCCTTCCTGGCCCTCGTCACTGGCGAAGAACTGCGCGGAGGTCGCCAACAGCTCCGCGAAATCCTCGGACATCGTCGCGGCCGGTGTACGGCGAAGCAGCGTCTTGGTGGCCGCGAGGGCGATCGGACCGCCCTTGACCAGGTCGGCGACGTAGGAGGCGGTCGCTGCGTCGAGTTCGTCGTCCTCGACGGCGGCGCTGACCAGGCCGATCTCGGCGGCCCTGATTCCGTCGAAGACCGAGCCGGTGAGGAACAGTTCGTGCGCGGCACGGGGGTTCAGACGTGGGAGCACCGTCACGGAGATCACCGCAGGGATGATGCCGAGGCGTACCTCGGTGAAGGCGAAGGTCGCCGACCGAGCACAGACAGCCAGATCACAGGCTGCAATCAGGCCGACGCCACCGGCCCGCGCAGGCCCGGCTACCCGGGCCACGACCGGCTTGGGACTGTCCCACAGGGTCTGCAGGATCTCCGGGAAGGCGTGCACGCCCATATCGGACGCGCCCGCGCCGCGAGCCTCGCTCAGATCCATGCCGGCGCAGAACACCCGTCCGGTGTGGGTCAGGACGATGACCCGAACGGCTTTGTCGTCCAGAGCGGAGGCCAGATGCCCCGACAGCTGGCTCATCAGCGCTTGAGACAGCGCATTGCGGTTGGCCGGGGAGTCCAGGGTGATCGTGGCCACACCGGCGGAGTCTCCGTAGCGGACCAGTTCACTCGTCGGGTCGGTCAACTCCGATGTCCCCTTCCTCCACTCGTGCGTGCGGGTCCCACATCAGTGGCCAGGAGGTTGTCACACTGGAGCGTGATGTCCTCCACCCTGTCCGATCAGACAGTGTCCGATCCGACACCGCCTGCTCCGAGCCTTCCAGCTCCGGCACGCCCAGATCAGCACTGGCTACCGGACTCGGCCCGACGGGGCCTGTTCGAGACACCGTTCGGGCTCTACATCCACATCCCGTTCTGCGCGAGCCGGTGCGGGTACTGCGACTTCAACACCTATACAGCCTCCGAGCTCGGGCCCGGCGCCAATCAGAACGATTATGTGGACAGCGTGCTGGCCGAACTCCGGCTCGTCCGGCTCGTCCTGGGATCGGAACTCCCGACGGTGCGCACGATCTTCTTCGGTGGCGGTACGCCGACCCTGCTGCCGGCCGAACACCTCGCGGCGATGCTGGACGAGATCCGGGGTGAGTTCCCGGTGGCACCGGATGTGGAGATCTCGGTGGAGGCGAATCCGGAGTCGGTGACCCGCGCCTCGTTCGCCCGCCTGGCACGGGCCGGGGTGAACCGTGTGTCGCTGGGCATGCAGTCGGCCGTACCGCACGTCCTTTCAGTTCTGGACCGCCAGCACACCCCGGGTCAGGCGCTACTGGCAGCCGAGGATGCGCGTGCCGCCGGGATCGCCCGGGTCAGCCTCGACCTGATCTACGGGACGCCCGGGGAGTCCGACGAGGACTGGCAGACCTCTCTGGACTCGGCAATGTCGGCCGGCGTGGAACACCTCTCGGCCTACGCGTTGATCGTCGAACCGGGTACCGCACTTGCCCGCCGGGTTGCCAGCGGACAGATCGCGGCACCCGACGACGACGTGCTGGCCGACCGGTACGAGCAGGCCGACCAGACCCTGAGCAACGCCGGCCTGCGCTGGTACGAGGTATCCAACTGGGCTACGTCGCCGACTGGCCAGTGCCGGCACAACGAGCTCTATTGGACCGGTGGCAACTGGTGGGGGATCGGCCCGGGCGCGCACAGCCATGTGGGCGGGGCGCGATGGTGGAACCGCAAACACCCTGCCGCATACGCGCGCGCGCTGTCCGAAGGAGGCACGCCGGCGCAGGGCAGCGAACTCCTAGACGGGCGTGCGCGACGGATCGAGACGATCATGCTCGGGATCCGGCTTCGGGCCGGCGTTGCACTCGAGGTGCTCTCAGTTCGCGGTCAGCAGCGGGCCGGGGAAGCGGTGACCTACGGACTGCTCGACCGGGGCGCCTACACCGACGGGCGGGCAGCCTTGACCTTGCGTGGCCGGTTGCTCGCCGACGCCGTGGTGCGCGACCTCACCGACTAAGCACCGCGGTGATGGGCGTAGCCGCGAACGGCGGGTCAGGACTTCGGGTCAGGATCCTTGCTGGTCTTGCTGCTGCCACCGGGGCGGAACTCGTCGAGATCGAGCACTCGGACATGCAGGACGTTGCGCTGGTGCAGGGCGGCGCGGAGCGCGCGATGCATCCCATCCTCCAGATAGAACTCCCCCTCCCAGGCAACGACGTGTGGGAACAGGTCGCCGTAGAAGGTCGAGTCCTCCTCCAACAGCTTGTCCAGGGCGAGAACCGTCTTGGTGGTGACGAGTTCGTCGAGACGCAACTGGCGCGGCGGGATCCCCGCCCAGTCACGCGCCGACAGTCCATGGTCGGGGTAGGGCCGGTTGTCTCGTACCTCTTTGAAGATCAGTGTCGGTTACCTCGAACTCAGTAGGACCTGCACCGCCGACCCTAGGTGATACCTACGACGGGGCGTTCTCGGGTCGGCGTGGGTCGTATGCTGGGGGACACGATGACCCACGACGAGCGCCGCCTGCAGGTGCTGCGTGCGATCGTCGAGGACTTCGTCTCCACCAACGACCCGGTGGGCAGCAAGGCCCTGGTTGATCGGCACAGCCTGGGGGTCTCGGCCGCCACGATCCGCAACGATATGGCCGTCCTCGAGGACGAGGGTTACATCACCCAGCCGCACACCAGCGCAGGCCGGGTGCCCACTGACAAGGGTTACCGCCTCTTCGTCGATCGGCTCACCCAGATCAAGCCGATGACCGCAGCCGAACGCAAGGCCATCCAGACCTTCCTCGAGGGTGCGGTGGACCTCGACGACGTGCTCGGCCGGACCGTACGGCTACTCGCCCAGTTGACCCGACAGGTCGCCGTCGTGCAGTACCCGACGATCGCCCGGAGCGGGATCCGTCACGTCGAGGTGTTTCCGCTGAACACCAGCCGGGTGATGCTGGTCGTGATCACCGATTCGGGCCGCATCGAACAGCGGGTGATCCCGCTCAATGTCGAGGTGACCGAGGAACAGGTCGCGGAGCTGCGGTCGAAGCTGAACGCGGCCATCGGCGGGCTTCGCCTCGGCGAGGCCAGCAACCGAGTCGCTGACCTGGCGCGCAATGTGTCGAATGAGATGAGACCGTTGGCCGTCTGCGTCGTCTCGGTCCTCTTGGAGACGCTGGTCGAGCAGCCCGACGGCCGGATCGTAGTGGGAGGGACTGCGAACCTGACCCGCGATCTGCACGACTTCCCGCTGTCCCTGCGTCCCATCCTCGAGGCGCTCGAAGAACAGGTGGTCATCCTCAGACTGATCGGTGAGGTGGACCCGAGCACGGTGATGGTCCGCATCGGCGAGGAAAACCAGCACGCCGGCCTGGCCGCGGCCGCTGTCGTCTCCGCCGGGTACGGCGATGGCACCCAGCAACTGGGTGGGCTCGGTGTGCTGGGCCCGAAACGGATGGACTATCCGAGCAACATCGCCGCCGTACGGGCGGTGGCGCGCTACGTCGGGCGCCTCGTGAGCGGGGGCTGACGGGTGGCAACCGACTACTACGGTGCCCTCGGCGTGAGCCGCGGGGCGAGCAACGAGGAGATCAAGCGGGCCTACCGCAAACTGGTCCGCGATCTGCACCCCGACGTCAACCCCGATCCGGTTGCCCAGGAGCGGTTCAAACAGGTCGCCACCGCCTATGAAGTACTCCGCGACCCGCAGAAACGCCAGATCGTCGACCTCGGCGGCGATCCGCTGGGTAACGGCGGCGCGGGCGGGGGCAGCCCGTACCCGGGGTTCAGCGGTTTCGGCGACATCATGGATGCCTTCTTCGGCGGGGCCGGTGGTGCCAGCCGCGGGCCGCGCAACCGCGCGCGAACGGGGGCTGATGCACTGATCCGACTGGATCTGGATCTGGTGGAGACGGCGTTCGGTGCCACTAAGGAGTTGACGGTCGAGACCGCCGTGCTGTGCACGGCATGCACCGGTGCCGGGACTGCGCCCGGCACCCACCCGCAGACCTGCACGACCTGCAACGGCGTGGGCGAGGTGCAGAGCGTGCAGCGCTCGTTCCTTGGCCAGGTGATCACCAAGCGGGCCTGCCCCGCCTGTGGCGGGATCGGTCAGGTCATCCCCGACCCCTGCCCCCAGTGCGGAGGCGACGGGCGGGTCCGGTCCCGGCGAAGTCTGTCGGTCAAGGTCCCTGCCGGCGTCGAGGACGGAATGCGGATCCGGCTGTCCGGCCAGGGTGAGGTCGGCCCCGGCGGAGGTCCTGCGGGTGACCTGTACGTGGAGATCCACGAACGCGACCACGACATCTTCACCCGGGAAGGAGCCGACTTGCACTGCCGGGTCAGCCTCCCGATGACCGCGGCGGCCCTAGGGACCACGTTGTCCCTGACCACGTTGGACGGTGAGCAGGAGATCGAGGTCCGACCGGGCACCCAGTCGGGGTCAACACTCACACTGCGCGCCGCAGGCATCCCGATGTTGCGCGCGACCGGCCGCGGTCACCTCTACGTCCACGTCGAGGTACTCACGCCGACCCGGCTCGATCCCGAGCAGGAGGAGATCCTGCGCAAGCTCGCTGCGTTGCGCGACGAGGAACGACCGGTCTCGACCAGGGCCGGAGGCGGTGGACTGTTCTCCCGGGTGCGTGATGCCTTCAACGGCCGCTGACCCGGCGCGAGTGCCTACGGCGACTGCGCCGGTCTTCTTCGTCGATACCCTCGATGGCGCCTTCGATCAGGTTGTCCTCGACGGGGCCGAGGGCCGACATGCCGCCACCGTCCGTCGGTTGGGAATCGGTGAGCCGCTGCGGATCTCCGATGGGGACGGTGCCGCGATCGATGGTCGGGTCGCGGAGGTCGTCGGCGACAGGCTGCGCATCACCGTGGAACGCCGGCTCGAAGTGCCTGTGCCGGACCCAGAGTTCGTCGTCATCCAGGCTCTGCCGAAAGGCGATCGAGGTGAGCTCGCCGTCGCCCTGATGACCGAGGTCGGCGTCGACCTGATCGTCCCGTGGGAAGCCGATCGATGTGTCACCCGGTGGCGGGAGGCGCGTGGAGCGCGAAGCCTCGAGCGGTGGCGCAGCGCGGCGCGGGAGGCGAGCAAGCAATCCCGACGTCTGCGGATGACCCAGGTGGCCGAACTCGCCACCACCCGGGATGCCTGCGCAGTCCTGGCCGGGGCTGAACTGGCGATCGTCCTTCACGAACGAGCCGGGACAGGCTTTTCGACCGTCAAGCCTCTGCGACAGGGCCGCATTGCGCTTGTGGTGGGGCCTGAGGGCGGGCTGACCGATGGCGAGCTGCTGGCTCTGCGCGCCGCTGGTGGGCGGCCGGTGCGCCTCGGCGACGCGATTCTGCGTACCTCGACTGCGGGGGCGGCCTCGGCGGCGGCCCTGGCTGCTCTCGTCGGCCGTTGGGGATGACCTACCGGCCCCGGCCCCCTACGGTTGCTTGATGGCCGATCCCGACTGTCTCTTCTGCAGGATCGTCACCGGAGACATCCCCGCCGACATCGTCCACGAAACCGACACGACGGTGGCGTTTCGGGACCGGGAACCGCAGGCCCCGGTGCACGTACTCGTGATCCCGAAACAGCACCAGCCCAACGCGGCTGCGCTCGTCGAGGCCGATCCGAGCGTACTGGCCGAGGTCATCGCGGCCGCGCACGATGTGGCGGTCGCCGAAGGCATCGCCGAGAGCGGATACCGGCTCGTAGCAAACACCGGTGCCGACGGCCACCAGAGCGTGTTCCACGCACATATCCACGTACTCGGCGGCCGCACGATGGGCTGGCCACCCGGCTGACCAGGGGACAAACCGGAAAAATCAACGGAGTATGGCGGCGGCCCGGGTAAAGTCGACAGCGTCTGAAACTGTCGTCTGAATCTGTCGCTGACATGGAGAGCAGGGCCGCAGCACCGTTGCCCACCGTCCCGCATAGCCCCAAGGGCCAGCCCAGCACGCCCTCCGCGCCTTCTTCATCCTCTTCTTCTTCGGAAACCTCCCCTTCGCTTGCAGCTGCTCAGCTGCCCTCCGCGACGGTCTCGCCGACCACGATCGTGGTCCCGCCGTCCGTGCCCATGGTCAGCCTGCTGGGGTCGGGAGACGAGATCCTGCGGCTGGTGGAGCGTGAGCTCCGCGCGCGAGTCCTGGTCCGCGGTAATGAGATCATCATCACCGGTTCGCCGTCCGACAACGCCTTCGCGGTGCGGGTCTTCGATGAGTTGATCGCTCTGGTCGGTCACGGCGGCCATCTCCGCCCAGACGCCGTCTCGCAGGCACTGCACATGCTCCGCAACGGCGCGACCGAGCGGCCAGCCGACGTCCTGAGCCTGAACATCCTGTCGCGGCGCGGGCGCACGATCCGGCCCAAGACGCTGAACCAGAAGCGGTACGTCGATGCCATCGACGAGCACACGATCGTCTTCGGAATCGGCCCGGCCGGCACCGGCAAGACCTATCTGGCGATGGCCAAGGCCGTCCAGGCGCTACAGGCGAAACAGGTGAACAGGATCATCCTGACCCGTCCCGCGGTCGAGGCCGGGGAGCGACTCGGATACCTACCCGGCACGCTGTACGACAAGATCGATCCCTACCTGCGACCGCTCTACGACGCACTGCACGACATGATCGACCCCGACTCGATCCCCCGGCTGACCCAGGCCGGGACCATCGAGGTCGCTCCGTTGGCGTACATGCGAGGTCGCTCGTTGAACGATGCATTCATCGTCCTCGACGAAGCCCAGAACACCACGCCCGAGCAGATGAAGATGTTCCTGACTCGGCTGGGCTTCGGCTCGAAGATGGTCGTCACCGGTGACGTGACCCAGGTGGACCTCCCGGGCGGGCAGCGCAGTGGCTTGCGTGTGGTCCAGTCGATCCTCGACGGAGTGGACGACGTCGCGTTCACGCTTCTGACCAGCGTCGATGTCGTACGGCATCGGCTGGTCGGGAACATCGTTGACGCCTACGCACGCTTCGACGCCGAGACTGCCGAGCAGAACGACAACCAGCTCACCGGACTGTCATACCCCGCCCGTCGCGGCGCTGCCCCGCCCCGCCGGTAACGGAGTCGACGCCCACCATGTCCGTGGACATCGCCAACGAGTCCGACATTCCCATCGACGAGGCGTCCCTGGCGCGTCTGTGCCGTTTCCTGCTCTGTGAACTGGACGTGAATCCGCTGGCCGAACTGTCGGTGCTACTGATCGACGTCGATTACATGGCCAGCCTGAATGAGAAGTGGATGCACACCTCCGGGCCCACCGACGTCCTGGCCTTTCCGATGGATGAACTGGACACCGCCCGTCGCCCTGACGAGGCCGACCCCAGTCCGTCCCTGCTCGGCGATGTCGTCCTGTGCCCCGCGGTTGCGATCAAGCAGGCCTCGGCGGCCGGGCACAACTTCGATGCCGAGCTCCACCTGCTCACTACCCACGGCGTCTTGCACCTGCTCGGTTACGACCATGCCGAACCCGACGAGGAACGCGAGATGTTCGCCGTACAGCGGCGACTGCTCGACGGTTGGCTCACCCACCGCACCGAGAACGGACACCCGGCATGAGCTGTTCTGCATGACCTCAGCACAGGTGACCCTTCTGGTCGTCGCGATCCTGCTGGTCCCGCTCGCCGGACTGTTCGCCGCCGTCGACGCCGCGATCGGGCACGTCTCACGTGCCCGTGTCTCCGAGCTCCGCCGCGAGGGTGCGCGCAAGGCCGAGGTCCTCGAGCAGGTCCTGGAGGACCGGGCCCGGCACGTTTCCCTGTTGCTCTTGCTGCGGGTCCTCTGCGAACTCTTCGCGGCGGTGCTGTTCACCACAGTGTTGGTTCAGTTGTGGGGAGTCGGCTGGAGATCGGTACTCGTCGCCGGGTTCGTGATGACGATCGTCAGCTTTGTCCTGGTCGGGGTCGGGCCACGCACTGTCGGCCGCCAACACGCCTACGGGGTCGCGCTGCGCACGGCAAGCCTGACCCGAGCGCTGCGCGCGATCTTCGGACCGGTCACGAACTTGCTCATCCTGCTTGGAAACGCACTCACCCCGGGACGCGGATTCCGCGAGGGCCCATTCTCCAGCGAAGTTGAGTTGCGGGAGTTGGTCGACCTCGCCGAAGCGCGTGGTGTCGTCGAACACGGAGAGCGCAACATGATCCACTCCGTCTTCGAGCTCAGCGACACGATCGCCCGCGAGGTCATGGTCCCCCGCCCGGACGTGGTCTGGATCGAAGCTCACAAGAGCGTGCGCCAAGCGCTGGCACTGGCACTACGCAGCGGCTTCTCGCGAATTCCGGTGGTGGGTAACAACATAGATGACGTCGTCGGTATCGTCTATCTCAAGGACTTGGTTCGCCGTACCCAGGGTGATGACAGCGCCGGCTCGCAGCTCGTCGAGGAGCTGATGCGAGCGCCGTCGTTCGTTCCGGAGTCCAAGCCGGTCGATGAACTCCTACGAGACATGCAGGCCCGGCGCATCCACATGGCCGTCGTTGTCGACGAGTACGGCGGAACCGCCGGCCTTGTCACGATCGAGGACATCCTCGAGGAGATCGTCGGGGAGATCGCCGACGAGTACGACGCTGACCAGCGCCCACCGGTCGAGCGGCTACCCGACGGCTCGATGCGGGTCACCTCACGATTGCCCGTCGACGACCTCGCCGAGCTCTTTCATCTCGAGCTGCCCGACGAAGTCGACATAGACACGGTGGGCGGCTTGCTGGCTCGCGAACTGGGGCGGGTACCTATCCCTGGCGCTCAGGCCACCTACGCCGGCCTGTCGCTGACTGCCGAGAGCACCGAGGGACGGCGGAACCGGATCGACACCCTCCTGGTCACCCGCATGCCGGCAGCCGACATTGTGACGAACGCAACTGCGGCCGCTCGTGACTGACTCCGATCACCCCGCTGCCGGCCAGCTGCTCGAACCTGAGGATGCAAAGTTGATCGTGCTGGCCCGTGCGGCTCGCAATCGAACCGGTGCCATCGAGGGAGCCGCGGTCCGTGATCGCGACGGCCGAACCTATGTCGCCGCCACCGTGGCGTTGCCCGCACTGCGGCTCTCGGCATTGCAAGGCGCAGTTGCCTCAGCGGTGTCCAGTGGCGTCACGAGCCTGGCTGCGGCCGCCCTCGTGTCAGCAGCCGAGACAGCCGACGATGATGGCGTTTCCGCGGTTCGGGACCTCTCGAAATCCGCAACCGTCTTCTTCGCCGGCATCGATGGGGCCCTGCTCGGCACTGACCGGGGCAGCACGCACTGACCCGTCTGCCCTCGTAGGCTGGCGCTGTCCGTCGCAAGACTAAGCGGAACCACCGCATCCCCGCCGCCGTCTCACGTTGCGTCCAGCGAGCCACCGCACCGGAGGAAACCTTTCATGACGCAGCCGCCCTACGGACCGCCTCCGCCGCCCTACGGACCGCCTCCGCCGCCCTCGCAGGGCGGCTGGCCGCAACACGAAGGCCAGCCACCGTACGGAGGCCAGCCCGCGTATGGAGATCAGCCTTCCTACGGCCAGGGCGGCGGTTTCGGCCAGCCGGGATATGACCCATCCGGCGGGTATGCCCAGCCCCACTCCAGCCAGTACGGCGGGCAGCCATCCGGCGGGCAGCCCTACAGTCCGGGTGCAGACCCCTACGGGGGTCCGCAGGGCCCGTACGGACCTCCGCCGCGCAAGTCGCCGCTGCCCTGGATCATCGGCGGACTCGTGCTGCTCCTGGTCCTCGGCGGGCTGGGTCTGTTCCTGTCGTTGAAGGACGACGCGCCGAGCACCGTGGCCACAACCCAGACGACCGAGCAGACCACCCAGACCTCTGAGACGGCGGACAGTGCCGAGGAGAGCACTGAGGAAAGCACCGAGGATTCGACCGAGTCCACCGAGGAGATCAGCGACGAGCTCGTCGATGCGGACTCGCCGGACCTGGCGACTGCGTTCGTGCAACAGATGGCGAGCGGTGACTACCAGTCCGCTTTCGCCACGCTGACGGCGGACTTCCAGACCGAGTATGCCGACGCGCAAGCCTTCGCCACAGATTTCTTCAGCGTCATCGGGGCCACGGTGATCACATCATGGACTGTGTCCGATGCCTTCGGGCACGAGGGGGACCACGACGACATAGTCTTCGACCTGGAGACCGACACCGGATCTGCCGGCGTCCTGCTGGCCGTCATCGAGGAAGCCGGAGAGCTGAGGGTCTTCGATTTTGTGAGTCCCTGAGGTCGTCACGACCAATGCGCTCCCGGTGCCGCTCATCAGTCCAGGTTCGCCATCGGGCGACCCAGCAGGGCCGTCCCGAATGCCTCCGGATCGCTGACCCAGACGTAGAAGGCTCGTTCTGTGCCGGTGTCATCGATGTGCGCCACGTTGACCCGGCGGCGCCCGGGCCACCAGCCACCCTTCAGCCCGGCCTTGGGCCAGTCCTCGGGTAGCCGACCACCGCGTACCTCACGGATGGCGTAGAGGGGGACGAATCCGAAGCTGGATACCTGGCGCAGCCCGGCGATGTCGAAGCTGATGCCGTGGTTGCCGACAGTGACCCGGTACGTCGACACGAGAAGGATCACCGCCGCGAGTAGCACCGCGAAGGTGACCGCTCGCCCGCTGGCGGCACCTTCCGAGAGCTGCAGGGCGGCGTAGGCGGGCGCGGTCACCGCCAACAGGAACCTGACCATCCGGCTGGCGGGAAGGTGCTGTGCGTAGCGCAGCGCGGCCGGCATCCTGGTCGCGGAACGCTTGGGCCGCGACGGAAACAAGAAGGTGAAGGCGTTGACCTGTCGCAAGTGGGCATCGCGCTCCGACGACCACCGCCGTCGACCGTCGGATGGGGATGGCGGCGATGATCTGCGCGGGTCCGGTCGCCGTGTCGCCATCCGGTGATTCTTACCCGATCGGAGTTTCGGATACGGCTCCAATGGCAGGCTGAGTGGTATGCGAAGCGGCTTCGGGTGTCTGGTCGGGCGGCCCAACACGGGTAAGACCACTCTGACCAACGCCCTGGTAGGCACCAAGATCGGCATCATCAGTGATCGGCCGCAGACCACGCGGCACGCGATTCGCGGCATCGTCCATCGTTCGGAGGCCCAACTGGTCCTGGTAGACACCCCCGGGCTGCACAAGCCGAAAACGATTCTGGGACAACGACTCAACGACGTCGTTCGGACGACCCTGGCAGGTGTGGACGTCGTAGTGTGGTGCGTTCCGGCCAACGAGAAAATGGGACCGGGGGATCGGTTCATCGCCCGGGAACTGAGCCAACTCCGTGGCTCGTCGCTCATCGTGGCAGTGACCAAGACCGATCTGTCCAAACCCGATCAGGTCGCCCAGCAACTGGTCGCCGCGAGCGTCGAGATCGACGCAGCGCACTATGTGCCGCTCAGTGCCAAGTCCGGTGCGGGAGTGGGCACCCTGCTCGATCTGCTGATGGACTCCCTGCCGTCCGGTCCGGCGCTCTATCCCGAGGGCACCCTGACCGACGAGCCGGAGAAGGTGCTGGTGGCCGAACTGATCCGCGAGGCCGCGCTAACCGGGCTCGAACAGGAGCTGCCGCACTCGGTCGCCGTCACCGTGGAGGAGATGACCCCGCGCGTGAACAGCGACCTCGTAGACATCCAGGCCGTCCTCTACGTCGAGAGGGCGAGTCAGAAACCGATCCTGCTTGGGCGCGGTGGGGAGAGGATCAAGTCGATCGGAACCCGCGCCCGTACCCAGGTCGAAGCCCTCTTGGGCAATCGCATCTATCTCGACCTGCACGTCAAGGTACTCGGCGAGTGGCAGGACGATCCGAAGAAGCTGCAGCGGCTGGGCTTCTGATCTCCCGGCGAAGCTAGGGCGGCGGTGGGAGACTGGAGCCGTGAGCCTCTACCGTGACGAGGCGATCGTGTTGCGCCTGCACAAACTCGGTGAGGCCGACCGGATCGTTACGCTGCTGACCCGCCGTCATGGCCGCGTCCGCGCCGTGGCCAAGGGGATCCGCCGTACGTCATCGAAGTTCGGCGCCCGGCTCGAACCGTTCACCCACGTGGATGTCCAGCTCTACCTCGGCCGCAACCTCGACATCGTCAGTCAGGTGGAGAGCATCCGTCCGTACGGCGCAGGCATCGTGTCTGACTACCGCCGCTACACCGCAGGTACGGCGGTTCTCGAAACTGCCGAGCGGCTGACCGCGGAGGAGCGAGAGCCGTCGCTTCGCCTGTTCCTTCTCGTCATCGGGGCAATGCGGGCGATGACCAGCGACGGGCGGGCCCCGAGTCTGGTTCTCGATGCTTTCCTGCTGCGGGCCATGTCCGTCGCAGGTTGGGAGCCGGCCCTCGCGGAATGCGCCATCTGTGCCCAGCCCGGTCCGCATCGGTCCATGTCGATCCCGGCTGGTGGGGTCGTATGTGCGCGCTGCC
The DNA here is from genome assembly GCA_013811975.1 of Geodermatophilaceae bacterium. Lineage (GTDB taxonomy): Bacteria > Actinomycetota > Actinomycetes > Mycobacteriales > Geodermatophilaceae > JACCQS01. Next base: position 14,479 of record JACCUF010000070.1, read on the forward strand.
GTCCGCCAGGATCGGTCAATCCGAGCCCGGCCTCGGTCGAGCTGATGTCGGCGTTGTTCACCGGCGATTGGCCCGGGGCGGAGGCGGCGAACTCCGCGACGGCCAAGGAGGCGAGCGGACTGGTGGCAGCACTGTTGCAGTGGCACCTCGAGCGAGGTCTTCGGTCGCTGGCGATGGTGGAGCGCGGATGAGTCGCCTATCTCCGCCCGTACGCCCACCTGTGCGCCCGCCGTCGCCGCACCCCAGCGGCGCGCAGACCCCAGTGTTGGCAGCGGCTACCGTCCCTCGGCACGTCGCTCTGGTGATGGACGGAAACGGGCGCTGGGCGGGCCAGCGCGGACTGCCTCGTACAGCCGGGCACGAGGCCGGCGAGGCCGCGCTGTTCGACTGCGTCGAGGGGGCGATCGAACTCGGCATCGGGTGGCTGTCGGCCTACGCCTTCTCGACGGAGAACTGGCGGCGAAGTCCCGAGGAAGTGCGATTCCTGATGGGCTTCAACCGCGATGTCATCCGCCGTCGCCGTGACGAGATGCACGAGCTGGGCGTACGCGTCCGCTGGGCTGGGCGACCACGACGGCTGTGGCGCAGCGTGATTCGCGAACTCGAGACCGCCGAGGAGCTCACGGCGGACAACAACGTCCTGACCCTGACGATGTGCGTGAACTACGGTGGTCGAGCCGAGATCGCTGACGCCGCGGCGGCTATCGCACGCGAGGTTGCCGCTGGTCGGCTTGATCCCGCCCGGGTGGATGAGAAGACCGTCGCCCGGCATCTCGACCAGCCGGAGATGCCCGACGTGGATCTGTTCATCCGGTCCTCGGGGGAACAACGGACCTCGAACTTCCTGTTGTGGCAGTCCGCGTACGCCGAGTTCGAGTTCGCCGACACCCTCTGGCCGGACTTCGACCGGCGGCATCTGTGGGCGGCCTGTGAGTCCTACGCAGGCCGGCAGCGCCGTTTCGGGTCGGCCTGACCGCCTCGACGCCGCAAGACTGTCAGGAGCCAGTCAAGGTCAGGTGAACAACCGCCAGATCGCTGAGCCGGCGATTAGCCCAACAGTGAGTCCGCGCAGGAATCGTTGCGCCTCGGTCAGACGGGGCCAGGCCAGCAGGAGCAGCCAGCCGAGAAAGAATGCCACGACAAAGAGCAATGCGCCCGCCAGCGGACCGGTCAGCAGCAGGCCGCCGACAACACATCCCAGGACGACGAGGAACAGCACCCACTGGGGCACCTTTCGAATCGTCAGCAGTACGGGCAGGCTGCGCCGCTCGAGACGGTCCCGTCCGGAAGTACCCGACATGGGATCAGAATGCCATCCACGTGCTCGAGGACAGGAGGACTGCGGTGCTCGCAGTGAACAGGTTGCACGCAAACGGGAGTGCCGAGGAACAGATCAGTGCCGAACTCCGCGTGCTCATCGACGTCTTCGCGACGCTGCCGGGTTTCCGCCGCGCACGGGCGGGACGCTGCTTCGATGAGCCGGATGTATGGATCCTGTTATCCGAGTGGGAAAACGTCGGAACCTACCGCCGAGCGCTGTCGTCTTATGCCGTGAAGACCAGTGGTTACCCAGTTTTCGTCCGTATCGTCGATGAGCCGGGTGCCTACGAAGTCCTCCTCAGTTCAGGCTGAGGACTGTGACGGAGGAACAATGACGTACCCGACGTACGGCCCAGGCTTTCCAGTCACTTCGTCGGCACCACAACCACAGCAGCAGTACCGCCCGACATATCTTCAACAGCCCTACGGGCCGCCGTGGACTGAGCCGCCACCGGCTAGGAGGACCGCCCTCCCCTGGCTGATCGGTGGACTGGTTGCTCTCCTCGTCGCCGGCGGTATCGGTCTTGTGTTCCTTGTCGTCAAGGACGAGGGCGCCGGGCTGGTGGCAGACCCGCCGGCTCAGAGCGCTCCTGACAATGGCTATGGGAATCAGGATGGCCCGGCAGTCGATCCGCGCCCCGTGCCCAGTGCACCGACCGATTGCCTCGTCGAGTGTTCGGAGACCGACGCGCCGGGTGGGCCGGACTCGCCGGATCCCGGAGAGGCCAACTACACCGGCTCTGATGACGCGGCTGTGCGTTTCGTGCAAGCCATTGCGGACGGTGACGTCGACGTCGCACGCGATGCCCTGTGTGGCGCCGGTAAGACCAGGTTCGCCACGCCGGAGGAGCTGGTCGCAGACTTCTATGCAACGTTCGGCTTCACCAGGATCTCCGGCGCGCGCCTGACGGAGGTCTATCCGGCCGATTCCGAGGCTGATGCGGTCGTCTTCGAACTGGAGACCGACGCCGGCGACGTGGTGGTCGAGGTCTACATCGTCGAAGAGGGCTCCTCGCTCACCGTGTGCGGCTACGACTTCTCATGACGGTCGTGGAGCCCGCACTCCCCCCATCGCAGATAGCTTCAGCCATGATCCACTCTCCGCGCATCGTCGGCACTCGGGTTGGCACCGTTCGCGGCTCGCGCACGACGGAAGGACCACGATGAGCCAGCCCCCTTACGGAGCTCAGCCGCCCTACGGCGGTCAGCCGCCCTACGGCGGTCAGCCGCCCTACGGCGGTCAGCCGAACCCGGGCGGCTCGCAATCGGGTTGGGGACAGCCGGCCCAACCTGTCCCGCCGAGCTACAACCAGCCGACCCAGCAGTACGGTCAGCCATCCGGCGGTGGCGGGTTCGGATCCCCACCCGGGGC
>JACCUF010000093.1 GCA_013811975.1 Geodermatophilaceae bacterium
GCGTCTACTCGCTGACCGGACGGGTCGCGCGGCCCGGACAGTACGAAGCGCCTATGGGCACGACTCTTCGAGAACTGCTCGAGATGTGCGGTGGGGTTCGCGAGGGGCACCAGTTGAAGTTCTGGACTCCCGGTGGATCCTCCACGCCTTTGTTCACCGACGAGCACCTCGACATCGCCCTGGACTTCGACTCGGTGGCTGCGGCCGGTTCGATGAACGGCACCAGTGCTCTGATGATCTTCGATGATGGAGACTGCATCGTCCGAGCCGTCGGCCGCTGGATCAAGTTCTACGCGCATGAGTCCTGCGGGAAGTGCACCCCCTGTCGGGAGGGCAACCCCTGGATGGTCCAGATCCTCGACCGGATCGAACGCGGTCAGGCCACCGAAGAGGAGGTCGACCAGCTCCTGGACATCTGCGACAACATCCTGGGCCGGTCCTTCTGTGCGTTCGGTGACGGGGCGGTCAGCCCGGTGATGTCTTCGATCAAGTACTTCCGCCAGGAATACCTGGACCATCTCGAGCTAGGCGGATGTCCGCTCGATCCCGAACGGACCCACCAACGCGCCCTCGCCGGTGCCGGACGAGCCACATGACCGCCGTAACCGATGAGGAGACGGTGTCTCTCACCATCGATGGCGTCGAGGTCACCGTCCCGAAGGGGACCCTGCTGATTCGCGCCGCCGAGGGCATCGGTGTCCAGATTCCACGCTTCTGCGACCATCCGTTGCTCGACCCGGTCGGGGCCTGCCGGCAGTGCCTGGTCGAAGTGGAGATGGGTGGGCGCAAGATGCCCAAGCCGCAGGCCTCCTGCACCATCGAATGCGCCGACGGCATGGTCGTCAACAGTCAGCTCACTTCCGCGGTGGCCGACAAGGCGCAGCAGGGCAACATGGAACTGCTGCTCATCAACCACCCCCTGGACTGTCCGATCTGCGACAAGGGCGGCGAGTGCCCGTTGCAGAACCAGGCGATGAGCAATGGCCGCGCCGACACCCGTTTCGTCGACGTCAAGCGCACCTATGAGAAGCCGCTACCGATCTCATCACAGGTCCTGCTCGACCGGGAGCGCTGCGTCCTGTGCGCACGGTGCACCCGGTTTTCCCAGCAGATCGCCGGCGACCCGTTCATCGAACTGTTCGAGCGCGGTGCGTTGGAACAGGTGGCGATCTACGAGGACGAGCCCTTCTCCTCGTACTTCTCCGGCAACACCATCCAGATTTGCCCGGTCGGGGCATTGACCAGCGCGGCGTACCGGTTCCGGTCCCGCCCATTCGATCTGGTCTCCGAGCCCAGCGTCTGCGAGCACTGCGCTTCGGGGTGCGCGCAGCGCACCGACCTGCGCCGCAATACCGTTCAGCGTCGCCTGGCCGCTGACGACCCGGAGGTCAACGAGGAGTGGAACTGCGACAAGGGCCGCTTCGCCTTCCGGTATGCCACCAGCAACCAGCGGATCATGACGCCGCTCGTTCGCCGGAACGGGGTCCTGGCCGAGGCATCGTGGACCGAGGCCCTGGAGTTCGCAGCCGAAGGTCTGACCGCCGCGATGGCTCCCGGCGCAGGCGGAGTCGGAGTCCTGCCGGGTGGGCGGCTGACCTTTGAAGACGCCTACGCATACGCGAAGTTCGCCCGAGTCGTGCTGGGTACCAACGACATAGATCACCGAGCTAGGGCTCATTCGCAAGAGGAAGAGCAGTTCCTCGCCGAGCGGGTGGCCGGTACTGAGCTCGTGGACAGCGTCACCTATGCCGACCTCAGCGCTGCGCCGGCCGTACTCACCGTCGGGTTCGAGCCGGAGGAGGAGTCACCGATCATCTTCCTCCGACTGCGCAAGGCCGCCCGTACCCACGGCCTTGCCGTCTACGACATCGCCCCGTTCGCATCCCGCGGGCTGGCCAAGATGAACGGGGTTGTCCTGGCCACCCCGCCAGGGGCCGAGGCAACCGTGCTCGGTGCCTTGTCCGACAACACAGCAGGTGGACCCGGCGCCGGTGCAGCCCACGGTCTTCGCCAGCCCGGTGCGCTGATCCTCGCCGGAGAGCGGCTGGCCGAATTTCCGGGGTCGCTCTCAGCCGTGGCCGCCCTGGCGGATGCGACGGGAGCCAAGTTGGCCTGGGTGCCGCGCCGCGCCGGGGAACGGGGTGCGATCGAGGCCGGGACAATGCCGAACCTCCTGCCCGGTGGACGTCGGCTCGCTGATGCGGGCGCACGCATCGAGCTCGCCAAGGCCTGGAGGGTCGACCTGCCATCGACTCCCGGCCGTGACCTGACCGCAATCCTGAGCGCTGCGCGTGACGGGGAGCTCGCCGCGCTGCTCGTTGGGGGACTCGACCCGTACGACCTCCCCGATCCGGTGCTGGCTCGAGAGGCCTTGGCCGGCACTGGCTTCCTGATCAGCCTGGAACTGGCGCCCAGTGTCGTCACCGAATATGCCCACGTCGTGTTCCCGGTGGCCGCTGCGCCGGAGAAGAGCGGCAGCTATCTCACCTGGGAGGGCCGACGCCGACCGTTCGAAGCCAGCGTGTCCAGCGGCATGCTCACCGACGGCCGGGTATTGCACGGCCTGGCCGAGGAACTCGATCTCGACCTCGCGCTGCCCACCTCGGCATCGGCCGCCGTGGAACTTGCCCGGATCGGCCGGCACCGCGGGGCACCGGACGCCGCTGCGCTGACGACCCGGGCGCCCGCACAGCCGGGGCTGCGCCCTGGGGAGGCGATCCTCGCCAGTTGGCGGCGCCTGCTCGATGACGGATCGCTGCAGGTGGATGAGCCGGCCTTGGCCGGGACCGCCCGCCCGATCAGTGTGCGGCTGCCGAAATCGATGGCCAGCGAACTGGGGATCGCCGAGGGTGATGCCGTGCGGGTGACCGGGACCCGCGGCGCGATCAGCCTGCCCGCGCAGATCACCGAGATGCCCGATCAGGTCGTCTGGGTCCCGATGCGCTCACCGGGCAGCGCCCTCCGTACGGACCTCGGCACTGCCCCCGGTGGCGTGGTCACCGTCAGGAGGGAGGAGGTATGAGCAACCTAGCCGCAGAGTCGCCAACGCTGGCAGACTTCGGCACCGACGTCTGGTGGATCATCGTCATCAAGGTCGTCGGCATCTTCGCGCTGCTGGTGGCCCTGACGCTGTTCGCGATTCTGTTCGAACGCAAGGTCGTCGGCCGGATGCAGCAACGGATCGGCCCCAACCGGGTCGGCCCCCGAGGCGGTCTGCAGAGCCTCGCCGATGGCCTGAAGCTGGCGTTCAAGGAAGACATCATGCCGGCGCTGGCCGACAAGCCGATCTATTTCCTGGCACCGGTGATCGCCGCTGTCCCGGCCTTCTTGGCCTTCTCCGTCATTCCGATCGGTCCGATCGTCAGTATTTTTGGAGAACGAACTCCTTTGCAGCTCACCGATCTTCCGGTCGGAGTGCTCATCGTCCTGGCCTGTTCGGCGATGGGTGTCTACGGCATCGTGCTGGCCGGCTGGGCATCGGGCTCGACCTACCCGCTGCTCGGATCGTTGCGCAGCGCCGCTCAGATGATCAGCTACGAGATTGCGATGGGGTTGTCCATCGTCGCCGTGTTCCTCTACGCCGGGACGATGTCGACCTCAGGGATCGTCGAGGCACAGGAGAGCGGCAGCGAGGTCAGCGCATTCGGCCTGAATTTCGACGGCCCCGGGTGGTACGCGGTGGTGCTGCCGGTCTCGTTCATCATCTACTGCATCGCGGTCGTCGGTGAGACCAACCGGGCACCGTTCGACCTTCCCGAAGCCGAGTCCGAGCTCGTCGGCGGCTTCCACACCGAGTACTCCTCATTGAAGTTCGCGCTGTTCTACCTGGCCGAGTACATCAACATGGTCACTGTCTCCGCGCTGGCCGCGACTCTGTTCCTCGGCGGCTGGCGGGCACCGTGGCCGATCTCGATCTGGGACGGGGCCAACTCCGGGTGGTGGCCGGTGCTCTGGTTCATCGGCAAGGTCATCTTGGGGCTGTTCGTGTTCACCTGGCTGCGCGCAACCCTGCCCCGGATGCGCTACGACCAGTTCATGCGCTTCGGCTGGAAGGTTCTCGTCCCGGTCGCTCTGCTCTGGATCCTGGTCGTGGCCACGATGCGGGTGCTGTCTCGTGAGTACGACTTCAACGCCGGAGACATCGCCCTGTACGTCGGCATCCCGGTCTTGGTCCTGGTGATGGCCGTGGTCTGGCTCTGGCCGGACAAGGCCCCCGATCCGACGGTCAAGGAGGGCGTGCCGCCCACCACGCGGGGGGCGTTCCCGACGCCGCCACTCGACCTGGTCGTACCACCGAGCCCCCCGCTGATCAAGCGGGACGCAGTAGCGGCCGGCAAGCGTGGGGGGGGCAAGCGTGCCTAGTCTTGGGCCCAAGCCCCTGCAGGGCTTCGGGGTGACCTTCGGCAACATGTTCAAGAAGGTCACCACCGAGTCCTATCCCGAGGACAAGAAGGCAACCAAGCCTCGCTATCACGGGCGACACGTGCTCAATCGGCACCCGGACGGACTCGAGAAGTGCGTCGGGTGTGAGCTGTGCGCCTGGGCCTGCCCGGCCGATGCGATCTACGTCGAGGGTGGCGACAACACCGAAGAGGCGCGCTTCTCCCCTGGGGAACGCTATGGCGCGATCTACCAGATCAATTACCTGCGCTGCATCTTCTGCGGGCTGTGCGTCGAGGCGTGCCCCACGCGTTCGCTGACCATGTCCAACGACTACGAACTGGCCGACGACAACCGGCAGGACCTGATCTTCACCAAAGAGCAGTTGATGGCACCCCTGCTGCCCGGAATGGAGCAACCGCCGCATCCGATGCGCCTGGGAGATCACGAGCAGGACTACTACGTCGGCCGCGAGCCGATCAAGCAGACTGCCGGGGCTGCCGCGGAGGCGCATTCTGTGCCGCCCGCGGCGACTGCGCCGGCCTCAGGCGATGACATCGGCGTTGACGCCGACGAGGGTGCCAAACCGCTCGGCGAGACCCGACGGTGAGTCACGCGGCTGTGCTGGCGGCCGATGTCGTCAGCAGCGGAGAGGCTGGTGCCTTTTGGGTCCTGGGGCCCATCGCTCTGGCTGGTGCCATCGGGATGGTGCTGTCCCGCAACGCCATCCATTCCGCCCTCTGGCTCGTCCTGACCATGCTGAGTCTGGGCGGCTTCTATTTCGTCCAGCAGGCGCCGTTCCTGGGTGCCGTGCAGATCATCGTGTACACCGGCGCGATCATGATCCTCTTCCTTTTCGTGCTCATGCTGGTCGGCCGTGACTACTCCGACTCGATCGTGGAGACACTGCGCGGCCAACGGGTGGCAGCGATCCTGCTCGGCATCGGCTTCGCCGGGCTGGTCGGCGGCCTGATCGCCGATGCCACATCCGGTGTGGAATCCGTCGGGCTGGCTGAAAGCAATGCCGATGGCGGCAACGTTGCGGCGATCGCGCGACTGCTGTTCACCGACTACCTGCTCGCCTTCGAATTGACCAGTGCGCTGCTCATCACCGCCGCGGTCGGCGCGATGATCCTGGCCCACATCGAGCACGAGTCCGGCAGCCGTCCCGGTCAGAAAGAGCAGTCCATCGCCCGCATCAAGGGTCCCCGTCCGCAGACTCTGACGGGACCGGGCGTATTCGCGCGTGGCAACTCCGTTGCCGCGCCCGCGCTGCTGCCCGACGGGTCGGTTGCCGAGGACAGCCGCGCCACCGGTATGAAAATGCGGCAGCCGCCGGCCATCGCGTCTGGATCCATCGATGATCTGGACGACGTGACGGTCGACAGCGGTGCCAACCGCGACGGCGTACCCACATGACGCCTACCTACTACCTCGTCCTGGCGGCCATCCTGTTCACGATCGGCGCCGTCGGGGTGCTAGTTCGCCGCAACGCGATCGTCGTGTTCATGTGCATCGAGCTGATGCTGAACTCGGTGAACCTGACCCTGGTCACCTTCGCCCGGATCAACGGCACAGTCGACGGGCAGATCATGGCCTTCTTCGTCATGGTGGTGGCCGCTGCTGAGGTCGTCGTGGGTCTGGCGATCATCATGGCGATATACCGAACCCGACGTTCGGCCTCGGTCGACGACGCCAATCTGTTGAAGTACTGAGGACGCCGACGTGGAGATCCCCGGTACATACGCGGAGGCGAGCGGTCTGCTGGCCTCGGCGTGGCTGCTGGTCGGGATCCCGCTGATCGGGGCCGCCGTGCTGCTCTTGGGTGGCCGGCGGCTGGACAAGGCGGGTCACCTGATCGGGTGCGCCACGATCGTGTTGGATTTCGTCCTTGCCGTCGCGCTCGTCGCCGCCCTCGCGGGCCAGGATGAGGGCGAGAAGGCGGTCACCGACACGCTTTTCAGCTTCATCCCGGTCGGGGAACTGCAGGTGGACATCGGGATGCTGTTCGATCCGCTGTCGGCGGTCTTCGTCCTGCTGATCACCGGCGTGGGCGCGCTGATCCACATCTATTCGATCGGCTACATGGCCCATGACCGGGCCCGCCGCCGATTCTTCGCGTACATGAACCTGTTCGTGGCGGCGATGCTGCTGCTCGTCCTCGGTAATGGGTACGTGACCCTCTACATCGGCTGGGAGGGCGTCGGGCTCGCCTCCTACCTGCTGATCGCGTTCTGGTACCGCCGGCCCGCGGCAGCGACCGCTGCCAAGAAGGCCTTCATCATGAACCGGGTAGGCGACGTCGGCCTGATCATCGCGATCTTCGTCATGTTCGCAACGCTCGGTTCGACGTCGTTCGCGGATGTCTTCGCCGGAGCGAGTGGGCTGGCCGCCGGCACCGTCACCGCGCTCGGCCTGCTGCTGCTCCTGGGCGCTTGCGGCAAGTCCGGTCAGGTGCCGCTGCAGGCTTGGCTGCCCGATGCGATGGAAGGTCCGACCCCGGTCTCCGCGTTGATCCATGCCGCGACGATGGTCACCGCCGGGGTCTATCTCATCGCCCGGTCGGCTCCCTTGTTCGACCTCTCAGAGACCGCGCGCACGGCCGTCACCGTCGTCGGTCTGGTCACCCTGCTCTACGGAGCCATAGTGGGGTGCGCCTACGACGACATCAAGAAGGTGCTGGCATATTCCACGGTCAGTCAGATCGGCTACATGTTCCTGGCCGTCGGCCTGGGGCCAGCCGGGTATGCCGTTGCGATCCTGCACCTGCTCACGCACGGGTTCTTCAAGGCGGGCCTGTTCCTCGGCGCCGGGTCGGTCATGCACGGCATGAACGACGAGGTGGACATGCGAAAGTTCGGCGGCCTCGGCTCGAAGATGCGGATCACCTACATCACCTTCGCCCTCGGTTACCTCTCGTTGATCGGCTTTCCGTTCTTCTCCGGGTACTTCTCCAAGGACCTGGTCATCGAGGTTGCTTTCGACTCCGGTGGGACGCTGGGCTGGATCCTCGGTGGCGGGGCGATGCTGGCTGCCGGCCTGACCGCGTTCTACATGACCCGGCTGATGGTGATGACCTTCCTCGGCCGGCCGAGGTGGGACTCCGACGCGCATCCACACGAGTCGCCTGCGGTGATGACGGTGCCGATGGTTGTGCTCTCGCTGGGTTCGGTCTTCGCGGGCTTCATTCTCGTCAACGTGCTCCCGCTCTCGGACTGGCTGGAGCCGGTCTTCGGCCCCGAGCCCGAGGTCGACCACGTCGTTGCCCCCATAGTGGTGTCCATCCTCACCACGATCGTCGTGGCGCTCGGTGTTGGCGCCGCCTGGTTCTTCGTCGCTCGCCGTGAGGTCCCGGTGCGCCCGCCGGTCAACGTCTCTCCGGTCATCAAGGCCGCCCGCGCGAACCTCTACGGAGATGCCTTCAACGAGTCGGTGTTCATGCGTCCTGGTCAGTGGCTCACTCGGGCGATGGTCTACGTGGACAATCGGGGCATCGACGGCGCGGTGAACGGGCTGGCCGCCGGTCTCGGCGGGACATCGGGTCGGCTGCGCCGTACCCAGACCGGCTTCGTGCGCTCGTATGCGCTGAGCATTCTCGGCGGGGCGTTGGTCGTGACCGTGGCGTTCTTGGCGGTGCGGTTCGGATGAGCGATTTTCCTTATCTGCTGGTCCTGATGCTGCTGCCCCTGGTGACCGGGCTCGGACTGCTGGCCGTCCCCGAACACCGTCATGACGTGATCCGGCGGGCCGCCCTTGTCGTCTCCTTGGTCGTCCTGGTCCTGACTGTGCTCATGACCGTGGCCTTCGAACCGAGCGGTCCCCGATTCCAGTTCGTGCAGTCCTACCCGTGGATTCCCGATTTCGGGGTCCGCTTCTCTCTGGGCGTGGACGGCATCGCACTGGTGATGATCCTGCTGATCGGCGTACTTGTGCCGGTAGTGGTCGGTGCCTCCTGGAACGAGGGCGCCGACGCGGGCCGCGGCACCGGCAAGAGCGGCAGCATGCGGACCTTCTTCTCCTGGCTACTGGTCCTCGAAGCGCTGTTGATCGGCGTCTTTGCGGCCACCGACATCTTCCTGTTCTACGTCTTCTTTGAAGCGATGCTGGTTCCGATGTATTTCCTGATCGGCAGCTTCGGCGGGCCACGACGCCAGTACGCGGCGGTGAAGTTCTTCCTCTACAGCCTCGTCGGCGGTCTGATCATGCTGGCCTCAGTCATCGGCCTGTACGTGGTGAGCGCCAACGAGATCGGGCAGGGCACCTTCGCCTTCGACGCGTTGCGCCAGATCAGCATCGATCCAGATCTGCAGAAGTTGTTGTTCCTCGGATTCTTCATCGCCTTCGCGATCAAGGCACCTCTGGTGCCCTTCCACACCTGGCTGCCCGATGCCGGTGCCGAGGCTCCGATCGGTGGCGCGGTCCTGCTCGTCGGGGTGCTGGACAAGGTCGGAACGTTCGGCTTCCTTCGGTACTGCCTGCCACTGTTCCCCGATGCCAGCCGCGCCTTCGCGCCCGCGATCTTGGTGCTGGCCGTACTCGGAATCCTGTACGGCGCACTTCTGGCCATGGGTCAGACGGACATGAAGCGGCTGGTCGCCTACACCTCGATCGCGCACTTCGGGTTCATCGCGTTGGGCGTCTTCGCCTTCACCACCCAGGCCGGAACCGGCGCCGTGCTGTACATGGTCAACCATGGCATTTCGACCGGCGCGTTGTTCCTGATCGTCGGCGTCCTGATCAGTCGAGGAAAGTCGCGCACGATCGGAGACTACGGGGGGGTCGGTAGCGTGGCCCCGCTGTTGGCCGGCGCCTTCTTGTTGGCTGGTCTGTCCTCACTCGCCCTACCCGGGACCAACAGCTTCGTCAGTGAGTTCCTGGTCCTGCTGGGGTCGTTCGGGCCGTACCCGGTCTTCTCGATCCTGGCGACGGTGGGCATCATCCTGGCCGCGCTCTACATCCTGCTCATGTACCAACGCACGATGCACGGGCCGATCAAACCGGCGGTGCGCGGCTTCAAAGACCTGAGCAAGCGGGAAATGGCCTACCTCAGTCCACTTCTGGCCGTGATCATCGTACTGGGCGTCTACCCGAAACCGTTGCTGGACATCATCACCCCAGCGGTCAACGCCACGATGTCCGATGTGGGAGCCGACCAGTCGAGCGCTCAAGCCGGGAACGAAGGAGGCGACTGATGCCCGATCTCAGCGCACCGTCGATCTCCTACCTGGGCCTGGCCCCAGTCCTCATCGTGCTGGGCGCGGCCTGCATCGGTGTACTCGTGGAGGCCTTCGTGCCGCGGCACTTGCGCTGGAATGCGCAGGTCAGCCTGGCGCTGCTCGGCACAGTCGGTGCGCTGGCTGCCGTCATCCTGGTCGCCGGGCGCAATGAGCTGACCGCGGCTCGGGCCGTGGCAGTCGACGGCGCGGCGTTGTTCATCGAAGGGACGATCGCCGCCCTCGGCGCCCTGTCGATCCTGATGTTCGCCGAGCGGGCACTGGATCCGGCAAAGAGCGCGTTCGTTGCTTCGGCCGCCCTCCCGGTGGGAAGCTCCGCGGACCGCAAGCTCGCCACAGCGCCGTATTCGCAGACCGAGGTCTTCCCACTGGCCAGCTTCGCCATCGGCGGGATGATGCTCTTTGCCGCGTCGAACAACCTGCTGGTCATGTTCGTCGCCCTCGAGGTCCTCTCCCTGCCGCTGTACCTGATCTGCGGGATGGCCAGACGGCGCCGATTGCTGTCCCAAGAATCAGCGGTCAAGTACTTCCTGTTGGGTTCCTTCGCCTCGGCGTTCTTCCTGTATGGACTGGCGCTGATCTACGGCTACTCGGGGACGGTCGACCTCGGAGAGATCCGGGAGGTCGCGGCGCGATCGGGCGCCTCGGATGCGCTGTTCGTCACCGGCCTTGCGCTGTTGATCGTCGGGCTCCTCTTCAAGGCCGGCATCGCGCCGTTCCACGCCTGGACTCCAGACGTCTATCAGGGCGCGCCCACTGCGGTGACCGCTCTGATGGCATCGTGCACGAAGGTGGCCGCGTTCGGTGCAATTTTGCGGCTGCTCTACGTCGGCTTCGGGACCTCCGAATGGACCTGGCGCCCACTGATCTACACCATCGCGATCGTTTCGATGGTCGTAGGTGCGATCCTCGGGATCACTCAGACCGATGTCAAGCGAATGCTCGCCTACTCCTCGATCGCACACGCCGGGTTCCTCTTGGTCGGCGTGATCGCCTTAGGCGATGCCGCCACGGCCGGGCGTGGGTTGTCGAGCACCCTGTTCTATCTGCTCACCTACGGACTGACGACGGTCGGCGGCTTCGCAGTGGTGACTCTCGTACGGGACGGCGACGGCGAAGCGACGCATCTGTCGAAATGGGCTGGTCTTGCCTCGCGTTCGCCGTTGACAGCGGCGGTGATGACGCTGTTCCTCTTGGGATTGGCCGGATTGCCGCTGACCAGCGGATTCACCGGGAAGTTCGCCGTCTTCCGGGCCGCGATCGATGACGGTGCCTGGCCGCTGGTCGTCGTCGCTCTGCTAGCCAGTGCCATCGCCGCCTTCTTCTACCTGCGACTGGTCGTGCTGATGTACTTCTCCGCACCGGCCGAGGACGGGCCGACGGTGGGTGTACCGGGTTTGCCGACGACGATCGTTCTCGCCGTCACGGCTGCGGCCACCGTCATCCTGGGGCTGGCTCCCGGCGCGGTCCTTGACCTGGCCGAGCAGGCTGCGGTCCTGGTCGGTTAGCCGGGGCAGGAAGTGCGTACTGGATCGGATAGCGTCGCTGGATCCCCACCGCCAGGTCGAGCCGCGGCGGCACTCGGCTTGGCTGCCATCGGTGGAGACCTCGAGCCGGCCCTGCAGAGGGGACTCGACGCTGTCGAGGAGCTGCTGCGGACCAGCGTGGCCAGTGACTTCGAGTTCGTGGGTCAGGCCTCGCGGCATCTGGTCGAAGCGGGTGGTAAGCGGTTCCGGCCGCTGCTGACCCTGCTGGCCGCCCAGCTCGGCGACCCCGAAGCCGCTGGCGTCGTGCCGGCGGCGGTGGTCGTCGAGCTGACCCACCTGGCGACGCTCTACCACGACGACGTGATGGACGAGGCGGACGTCCGCCGAGGTGCCCCGAGTGCTAACAGTCGCTGGGACAACAGCGTGGCGATCCTGACCGGTGACTTCCTCTTCGCCCGCGCCTCGGATCTGCTGGCCGACCTGGGCCCGGAGGCGGTTCGGATTCAGGCCCGTACGTTCGAGCGCCTGGTCACCGGCCAGATCCGCGAGACCGTCGGCCCCGGGCCCGATAGCGATCCGGTCGAGCACTACCTGTCGGTGCTGACGGACAAGACTGGTTCTCTGGTTGCGACTGCGGCCCGGTTTGGCGCGATGTTCGCCGGCGTCGACGAGCCGCTACGTACCGGCCTGACCTCGTACGGCGAAGCCATCGGCATCGCGTTCCAGATCTCCGATGATCTGCTCGACATCGCAAGTGAGCAGGGGGTCTCGGGCAAGGCGCCGGGGACCGATCTCCGTGAGGGCATTGCGACGCTGCCGATCCTGCTCGCTCGCGCCGGCCGGGACCCGAGCGAATCCAGGTTGCGCGAGTTGTTGGGTGGGCCTCTGACTGATCCGCAGACCCATGCCGAGGCGCTGGCCTTGTTGCGCGCCTCCGAGGCCATGGTGCGCGCCCAATCGATGCTGGCCGGCTACGTCGAGCGGGCCAAATGCACTCTTGAGCCGCTCCCGGTCGGCCCGGTGCGCGACGCGCTGGGCAGCCTGTGCGACGTCATGCTCGAACGCACCGCCTGACGGCTTCATCACACTGTGACTTGGCGCGTTGTCTGCGAGGCTTTTTCCGCGCCCGGTTCGGACTTCAGCCGACGATCAGCTGTCCCATCATCTCCGGGTGGTTGCTGCAGGTGAAGTCATACGTGCCCGGCGCCGTGGGCGCGTTGAACGTCAACCGCTCGTCCTGTCCGAGGAGGTCGGTGTTGAAGCTCGTTCCGTCCACGGCGTCCACGTCGTGCTCGGCGGAGTCCAGGTTGAGCACCAGGATTTCAGCCCCTGCGGGGACGCTCAACGGGACGCCCTGGTAGGCGAATCCCTCCATGATGATCGCAAAGGCTGCGTCGTCAGTGCTTGCAGCGTCGTTCCCGCCATTGCCGTACGGATCCTCCCCATCGGCGCCTTTGTCGGTGGCCACCGCATTGGAGTAAGCCGGAGTCGAGTTGCCCGGCGTGTCGTCAGCGCCGCCGCAACTGACCAGTATTAGGGGCAGGACCAGTACTAGGGGCAGGGCGAGAGGGCTCCTTGCGGTCGTCTCATGATTCGCATGATCGTCACAATAGTTAGGAGCCGACGATGAGTTGGCCGGACATCTGCGGGTGGATGCTGCAGGTGAAGTCGTAGGTGCCTTCCTCGTCCGGAGCGGTGAACGTCAGCTCCTCGCCCTGACCGAGGAGGTCGGTGTTGAAGCTCGTGCCGTCCTTGGAATCTACGTCGTGCCGCGCCGAGTCCTCGTTGATCGCCTTGATCAGCGCGCCAGGGGGGACGCTCAGCGGCTCCCCGTAGGAGAAGTCGGCGATGGTGATCGTCCCGGCCACCTCGGCGTCACTGCCGGTGTCGCCACCAC
>JACCUF010000114.1 GCA_013811975.1 Geodermatophilaceae bacterium
CGCTGCGCTCATGGCCCGTTCCCGATGACTGCTTCCATGATCGCCCGCCCGATCGGGGCCGATACTTCGCCGCCGGTCGACTCGCTCTCCGAGGATCCTCCATTGGCCACGAAGACCGCTACGGCGACCTGCGGATCGTCGGCCGGCGCGAACCCGATGAACCAGGTGTGCGGGTTGACACCCTCTGCAACCTCGGCGGTCCCGGTCTTGCCGGCCACCTCGACACCGTCGATTCTCGCGGCTCGCCCACTGCCGTTGTCCACGACGCTGACCATCATCGTCGTCAGGTCGTTGGCGACATCCGCGCTGATCGGCTCACTGAAGATTGTCGGATCGGCTTCGTCCAGGGCTGACAGATCCGGTCCCTGGATCTCAGAGACGAGGTAGGGCGACATGAGTTGGCCGTCGTTGGCGATGCAGCTGGCGATCATCGCGGCCTGCAACGGGGTCAGCCGGACATCTCGCTGCCCAATGCTGGTCTGACCCAGCGCTGCCTCGGACTCGATGTCCCCGACTTGGCTTGGGGCCACCGAGAGGGGAATCTCGAAGCCGGTTCCGTCGATTCCGAACCCGGACGCCATCTCCCGGACCCGTTCTTCGCCCAAGGTGATCCCGAGCTGGGCAAACGCGGTGTTGCAGGAGATGGTCAGTGCCTCGATCATGGATTGCTCACCGGAGCCGCTGCACGAGGAGCCCCCGAAGTTCTGCAGGGTCGACGAGCTGCCGGGCAATTCGAGCACGTCCGGGGCCGGGATGAGCGTTTCGGGGGTGTAGCCGTCACTGAGCGCGGCCGCGGCGATGACCGTCTTGAAGACCGAGCCGGGGGGATAGTTGTCCTGTGTCGCCCGGTTCAGTCTCGGATCGACCTCCGCGGCGTCCAGCTGCGCCGCGTAGTCCCGGATCGCCGCAGGGTCGTGGCTGGACAACAGGTTGGGGTCATAGCTCGGGGTGCTGGCCATGGCCAGGATCGCGCCGGTCTTGGGGTCGATGGCCACCGCGGCACCGGTGACACCGGCCAATGAGTCGAACGCTGCCTGTTGGGCGGCCGGGTTCAACGACAGAACGACGTTGCCGCCCTTGGGGTCCCGACCGGTGAACAGATCGGTGATCCGGCGTACGAGCAGCCGGTCGTCGGATCCGGCCAGCAGATCGTTCTCGGCCCGCTCGATCCCTGACGGACCGTAGATGAGCGAGTAGAAACCAGAGGCTGGGGCGTACAGCGGTCCCGAGGGATACTGCCGCAGGTACTGCAGCGCGTCGTCGGTCGGCACCGACATCGCAATCGGCTGTCCGTCCACGACGATCGAGCCGCGCTCGCGGCTGTACTCGTCAATCAGGACGCGGGTGTTGCCCGAGTCGGTGCGCAGGCTGTCGGCCTGGAGCACCTGGATGACGTTCGCGTTGAGAATCAGCAGGGTGAACAGCACCAGCACGCTGATCGCGATCTTGCGGACGGGGGCGTTCATGCGACTTCCGGCCTCTTGACGATCTGGGTTGGCGCATCGAACAGGTCGGTCTTCGGCGCCATCACGGCTGCAGGTCGACGGGCTGCGTCACTGATTCGCACGAGCAGCGCGATCAAAGCGAAATTGGCAACCAGCGACGAGCCTCCATAGGACACGAACGGCGTGGTCAGACCGGTGAGTGGAATCAACTTGGTGACCCCGCCCAGCACGACGAAGACCTGCCAGGCGACGGTGAAAGCGAGTCCGGCGGCAAGCAACTTGCCGAAGCTGTCACGTACGACCAGGGCGGTACGCAGCCCGCGCTCGACAATGAGCAGGAACAACACGATGAGGGCAACGAGTCCGAACAGACCCAGTTCCTCGCCGATGGCCGCGCCGATGAAGTCCGTACTCGCGAACGGGACGGTGGCCGGACGTCCCCCACCGAGCCCGGTGCCGAACAGCCCGCCGGTTCCGAAACCGAACAGCGACTGCACGATCTGGAAGCCGGCGTCGTCGCGGTAGGCGAACGGGTCCAGCCAGACGTCCACCCGAGCCCGTACGTGCCCGAACACCTGGTAGGCGACGTAGGCGCCCCCCATGAACATCAACACGCCGATCAGCAACCAGCTGAACCGCTCGGTGGCGATGTAGAGCATCACCATGAAGATGCCGAAGATCAACAGCGAGCTGCCCAGGTCGCGTTCGAAGATCAGCACCATCAGGCTGACCGCCCAGGCAAGGATCACCGGGCCGAGGTCGCGTCCGCGTGGGAAATCCAGGCCCAGAAACCGGCGGCTGGCCAGGGACAGCACGTCGCGTTTGTCGACGAGGTAGGCGGCGAAGAAGCAGATCAGCGCGACCTTGGCGAACTCGCCGGGCTGAATCGAGAAGCCGCCCACCAAAATCCAGAGCTTCGCACCGTTGACCTCCGACAGGGAGGCGGGCAGCACCGCGGGGATCGCCAGTGCGATGAGCCCGACGAACATCAGCGTGTAGGCATACCTCGCCAGCGTCCGGTGATCGCGGATGATCAGCAGGACGGCCACGAACAGCATCAAGCCCACCAGCGCCCACACCAGCTGGGTGGGCGCCTGTGCGCCGGGAGCGGGATCCCCGTCCAGGGCAGCATCAGCCTCCCCGGCGAGATCGAGCCGGTGGATCATGACCAGCCCTAGTCCGCTCAGCAGCGCCACCGCGGGCAGCAGCAACGGATCGGCGTAGGGCGCCAGCTTGCGCACCACGAGGTGAGCGACCAACCAGATCGCGGTGAACGAGGCGCCGAAGGTGGCCACCTCCACTGTCAGCGCCCCGGTCACCGTCAGATCCACGATCGACTGTGCGCCGATGGTCAGCAGGCAGGCAAAGGCCAGCATCAAGAGTTCGGTGTTTCGGCGGGTGGGCGGGGCGGCGGACATCGGAGGGGCCGCGGTGGAGACGGCCATCAGTTCGCCTCGCGGCAGTTCACGCCGGTTCGGTCGGCCTGGCTGGTGGACGTCGAGTCCGCCGTCGAAGCGCTGGTGGGATCGGCTGTCCCCGACGGCGAGGCGCCGGGCGTTGACTGCGGGACCGACGGCTGACCAG
>JACCUF010000123.1 GCA_013811975.1 Geodermatophilaceae bacterium
ACCACGAAAGCCCCCCTCCTACACCGTATCGGGCTTAGCCCCGCACCACCCCCGAGTGAAGGCGTCCTTGAGCCAATAGGTTCGAGTGAAGGACGCCATCACTCACGTTGTCCGGGCCGGGGTGAAAGGCAGGGAGACTGAAGGCCGTGCACGAGCAGCTGACCCTCTTCGACAACGAGGCGGCCAACCTCGAGGTCGCCGATCTCGAGGGACTGCTGGTCGCCGGCGCCGGCCTGGTCCAGCGTGGTGCCGACGCACGCCTGTCCATCGTGGTGACCGAGCGCTGGCGCGCCATCACGATCGCCGAAGCCTTCGACCAGCGCGGCCTACCAGGCGAGGAAGTTCAGACTTTCGACGCGCAGTTCGCCGTACGAACGCCCTTCCACCGCAGCCTGCTGCCGCTGGCCATCAGATGGTCTCGCGGGTCCTCCAAGTTGCCTCCTGCTGGATGGCCCCTCACGCCGGCTCGGGCGCGCCTATGGGCGATGGCCGCGGGCAGAGTCGATCCGAGTGGCTTCCTGCTGGGCCTGGGTCGTACCGACGAGGAGGCCTGCTGGGCCGCGGCAGGTAGGGCGCTGGCGGCTGCTGGGCTGGCCGGCACGTTGCTGGGCCCCCGATCAGGCGGTCCGGCCTATCGGATCGTCGGACTGCGGCGCACCCGGAGACTGCGAGACATGATCGGACCCGCCCCGACGACGACGCCACCGGATGCTTGGCCATCACCTGAGGTGCCGGGACGTCATTAGGCTGCGCGATGTGTCCTTGCGAGTGGTCGTGGCCGAGGACTCCCTTCTTGTCCGCGAGGGCATCGTGGGGGTGCTGACCCGCCAGGAGGGCATCGAGGTGGTCGCGGTCTGCGCCGACCTCCCGGAGTTGCTCGACGCCGTTGAGCGGTGCAGCCCGGATGTCGTTGTGACCGACGTCAGGATGCCTCCGGAGCACAGCGACGAGGGGATCCGAGCGGCGACCGAGCTTCGCACCAAACATCCGTCGATCGGCGTCGTGGTGCTCTCGCAATACATCGACCCGGCCTACGCCACCGCCCTGTTGGTGGACGGCAGCGCCGGCCGGGCCTACCTGCTCAAGGAGCGGGTCAGTCAGCCCGGCCAACTCGCCGACGCCGTTCGTACGGTGGCAGCCCGTGGGTCGGTGATCGACCCAGCGGTGGTAGATGTGCTGGTCGCAGCGTCCGCCCGGCAACGCCGGTCTCCGGTCAGCACCCTGTCACCGCGCGAACGGGAGGTTCTCGACCAGGTGGCTCAGGGCAAGAGCAACGCGGCAATCGCAGCCACCCTCTACCTCAGCGAGCGGGCCGTGGAGAAACACATCAATGCGCTGTTCACCAAGCTCGACCTCGGTCAGACACCCGACGTCAACCGGCGGGTGAAGGCGGTACTGGTCTACCTGTCCGATCCGGCGAGTGCCGGGCAGGGGGGCTAGCACCCCTCAGGCTCTGGGGCTGATCCCCTCGCCGGGGCGCGGCCGTCACGACGATGCTGAAAGGGTGGACGGCAAGGTGTCGGCATTCGAGAACAATGAACGAGGCTCGACGCCGGCCCCTGCAGCGCAGACGGCGCAGACGGGCGTGCTCATCGTCGATGACCAAGCCCCGTTCCGCTCCGCCGCACGCACTCTGATCGGTCTACTCCGTGGTTGGACGGTCTTGGCCGAAGCCGAGACTGGTGAGGAGGGAGTCCGAATGGCCGCCGAACTCAGACCCCACGTCGTTCTGATGGATATCAATTTGCCGGGGCGCAACGGGATCCAGTCGACCCAGGATCTGCTAGCTGTCCATCCGGGCGCCGCGGTGGTCCTGGTATCCACCTACGCCGCGGCCGACCTGCCCGAAGGAGCGGACACATGCGGAGCCGTCGGCTATCTCCGCAAGGAAGAACTGACACCTAGAATCCTCCGTGAGCTGACCGGACGGCCAAGCGGTACGAGCGCTCAGCCGACCGCGGCGTCAGCTGGGATCGCGATCCGTCCGCGGACAGACGTCCCCTCGCCCAGCGCGGCGATCACCTGAAGGCTGCCGCCGAGCGCGCCCAGACGGTCGGTCATGTTCTGAAAACCATGCCCTGGGACTGATCCCGGCTCGAAACCGAGACCGTCATCAGTCGCTTCGAAGCAGAGATTCCCGTCCGCATAGCTGAGGCGAAGGTCGACGACGGCATCGGCCCCGGCGTGTTTGGCCGCGTTCTGCAGCGCCTCGAGACAACAGAAGTAGGCCGCTGCCTCGACCTCCGCGGACAGCCGCCCCGGCAGCTCATCGGACACCCGACAGGTCACTGGTGAGCGGATCGCGGCGGCACGAAGAGCCTCACCGAGGCCCCGCTCGCGTAGCAGTGGCGGATAGATGCCATGCGCGAGGCTACGAAGCTCCTCGATCGTCGCAGAGACGTCGGATCGCAGATCTGTCAGCAACCCGCTCAGTGCGTCGGGGTCCTCGACCAGCTCAGCCGCCACGCCCAGTTTGATGGCAAGGGCAACCAAATGCTGCTGAGCACCGTCGTGCAGGTTGCGCTCTATGGCCCGTCGGGACTCATCCGAAGCGGTCACGATCCGAAGTCGGGAGGCCTGGAGTTCGGTGTTGCGCTTCTCCAGCTCGGTCAAGGATGCCTGCAGCGCCGAGTCGAGACCGACGTTGTGCAGCGCCAGGCCGAGCTGTCTGGCCAGATCGACGAGCAGAGCCTCCTTGTCCTCGTCGAACCCGCCCCGGTCGGCGGGACAACGCACGACCAGCAGGCCGAGCAACGTTCCCAGGTGCGCCAGCGGAACCACTCGAAGGTCCTCAACAGCTCCCCGCTCGGCCACAGGCTCGACGGCGGCGCCAACCTCGAGCTCGGATTGGGGCGCCAGCAGTGCGGGGAGCCAAATGGATACCCAGGCGCGGCCGCCGATCCGCGCCGCGCCGACCACTCGGCGGGTATCGGCGTCGAGCTCCAAACGGGCCGAAGCCGAGTGCGGTACGGAAACCGTGCGGCTCAAGCTGCCCTCGTCTCCGACCCATACCTCGGCGCCGCTGGGGGCGATGGTGGCGTGCAAGGACTCGACGAGTTGCAGCAGGAGCTCGTCCATCGGGATCGCGCGCGACATCCGGGCACCGAACCCGGAAAGCACCTGTTCGGCGCCCTCCGCGCGGCCGCCGACCAGCGATCTCCCCAGAGCAAGCAGTCGGTTTCGGACCGGGAGGGCCAACACCGCGAGGATGACAGCGGCGACGAGGCTGAGCGCAAGGATCTGACGCTCTTCCACCCCGGGTGGACGCCCGAGACCGACGACGACCACCAGGTAGACCGCACCGGTGAGCAAGGCTGTCCCCGCCACGGTGACGGACTCGATGAGCAACCGCTCGGCGGCTCTCTTCGCTCGTGTCGAGGACCAGCCAGCCGACGCGGCGAGGGGGAGAAGGACCAAGGCGCCCACAATCCAGGGCGCTGGAGCTTCGGGGACGGACACCAGTAAAGACAGGGCGCTGACGCCACCGGCAAATGCGGTACCGAGACAGGCCGCGGCACACAGCAGTTGAATCTGCGCCCGCTCCTCGGGCGCAGCGCGAAGATAACGCAAAGCCAAGGCTGTGCCCGCGGCCACGGCCACCACGCCCCAGGTCAGAGCCACCGCCCACGTTGGCGGGAAACTTGCATCGACTGTCAACAACGCAGAGGCGACGCCGGCGAGGACGAATCCCGTCACGGCACCACCACGCCGCCAGCCAGTCGTCAGGACCCCCTGTGGTGCGGCCAGGCCGAAGGCGTACCAAGCGGCGGCGGCCACCGGCGCGAGGACCGGCGCGAGATAGGCCGCACTGGTGGCCAGGGCCACTCCAGCGGACCATCCTGCAGCCCGGAGTCGCCCGGCGCGGACGGCCGCGACGCTGGCCCACCACCATCCGACGGCGACGAGGAGGACCGCTACCGCATCGGCGTCGAGCAAGTCAGCTCGTAGCGACATGTCACTCCGTCCGAAGGACGTGACCGATCCGGAGTCCTGCGGCCCGGCGTCCAGGCAAGGCCGCCAGCAGGTTGGCCACGACCAGGGCGACCGGTGCGATCAGCGCAAGGGCGAGCAGGGCGAGCGGGGGGACGTATTGCAATGGCGTGTAGTTGGCGACCACTTGCCACAGCACGCGGCCAAGCGCGAGACCCAAAGGGACACCGAGCACCAGGCCCACCACCGCCAGCACAGAGGCCTGCACGACCACGACCTCACGGGACTGCAGGCGCGTCATGCCCAAGGCACGAAGGACAGCAATGTCGTGCCGGCGGCGACGAACCGCGGTGGCCAGCGCGTGCCCGACCGCCCCGATGGCCAACAGGGCGAGGAAGCCGCCGAGGAACACCGGCAGCACCTTCACCTGCCCGATGTCGGCGACCTGTTGTGGGGTGAACGCGCTTTCGAAGACCGATCCGAAGCCGGCGTCCGTGGTGGCCTGGTTCAGCCGGGCAATCGCCGCGTCGGTGTCCGTGCCGTCGG
>JACCUF010000187.1 GCA_013811975.1 Geodermatophilaceae bacterium
AACGCGGTGTACGTCACCGTTCCCGTCGTCATCGCTGTGGCCTGTCTGCGGTGGACCCGGCCGCAGGCAACCCCGCCTCGTGCCTCATCCCGCCCCCCACGTCTGTCCCGGCTGCCCCAACGGGTCCAGACCGGCCTGGCACCAGCCCTCCTCGCTGCCGCAGCGGTGCTGCTTCTGCTCACCAACGTCGGGTATCTCGAGGGCAAACGGCAGGACGCCTCGCAGGCACGGCAGTACCTCGATGCCGTGCGAGCCAGCGCCCCGGCATGGTCAGATCCTGAGATCACACTTGTCCCGCTGTATGGAAACCCCGCCCTCTCGACAGCGTGGAGCGCGCCCTACGGCCGCCACGACCAGCTCCTGAAGCTCATCTCGCCCGGTTTCATCCCGTCGGACCTCACGCCCAATCCGGTGATAGTCGCAGCAGACGGGACCGTCCAGCCGGTGTCTCTCACCACGTTGGAGTCGATACCCCTGTCGCCGGTCAATTTTCCATGCGTCGCCCCCGGCGAGGCCCGCAGGTTCTTGCTGACGTTGCCGGCACCCGTCCGAGGCGAGACGCTGTTCGCCCAGGTCAGCTACACCTCAGCAACAGACGAGGCCGGGGAAGTCACGACGTACGGCAGGAACAGCATTAGCAAGAATTTCTGGCCGATATTGTTGGGCGAGGGACGACACACCTCCCTCATCCCCTTGGACACCGAGAACCTCCGATCGATCTCGATCAAGCTGTTCGACCCGGATGCGCGGGTGTGTATCGACGCATTGTCGGTCGTACGACCGGCTCTACCCCCAGACGCCGAGGGACGCTGCAGGTACGTGGACATGTACGGCCGCCCCAGCAGTCTCACCGAGTGCCCCGCGTGACCGTAGCCGGCTGGCCCGACGAATGGCACCCCACAACAACCGACCACCGAGGGCGAAAGGACGCAATTGACTCCCGACGATGACAAGGCGATCGACTACTTCGGAAAGGACAACCCGCTGATCCGGCTCAAGTCGAAGCAGTCGATCAAAGCTCGGCGCGCCATGTTCGACGTGTTCATGGACAAGATGAAGGCGACGGAGGACTCGAAGGTCATCGACATAGGCGTTACTCCCGATCGCACGCTGGCCGATTCCAACGCCTTTGAACAGTTCTATCCATGGAAGGGCAGAGTCACCGCCACGTCGTTCGAGGACGCCTCATTTCTCGAGGATCAGTATCCGGGCATGAGATTCATCCAGACTGACGGCAAGGCCTTGCCCTTCGAGGACAAGGAATTCGACATTGCCTACTCCTCGGCAGTACTCGAGCATGTGGGCAGCGCGGCTGATCAGCGCGAGTTCCTTCTCGAGATGATGCGGATCACCAAACGGTTCTTCCTCGCTGTGCCCAACCGTTGGTTTCCGCTGGAGTTACACACCTTCATCCCGCTCACGCACTGGCTGCCCAAGCCGATGCACCGTCGCGTACTCCGCAAGCTGGGCAAGGACTTCTGGGCCAAGGAGGAAAACCTCAACCTCGTCGGCGCAGGGGAACTTCTGAGTCTCTTTCCCCGTGGTTCCGATGTACGCCTGCACAAACATCGCCTCCTCGGGATGCCGTCCAATCTGGTGGCCTACGGCACCTCACCGTGAGTCAGGCGACGGCTGCCGGCTATATCTGACAGCGCTCCGGTTCGATCCCCAGTCCGGGATCTGCCAGGTCAGGGTCGACTCGGTAGACCTCGGCGCCGGCGTTGCCGTAGACCCTGTTCAATGCGTCCACCTGCTCCAGTCGTCGCAAGCCAGGAGCAAAGCTGAAGACATTTGAGCCCACCCACCGCTCTGGAGCCCCCCCGGCCCCGATGGCCGGCGCGGTGGTCGAAACAAAGACGTGGGTGATGTGATATTTCCGCACCAGGCATTGCACGGTCTCATTCTCGTCGATCTCGTTGAAGTGCTCGAGCAGATAATATCCATATGGTGCGGTCACGAACCCCAGGGTCGACGAGTTGAGGATGGGAGTACCGTCGAATACATACATGTAGCTTGAGCCATCATTCGCGTTGTTCATAACGCGTCCGACCTCGTCACCGTTCTCGCGTAGATAATCGAATGCAGCGATGTCCTCCGTACTCAATCGTATGAAGTCGGATTCGCTGTACCGCGCGGCAACGCTGTCCGCATCCTTTCGCCAGTAGTCCAGCCCTCCCGCCAACACATAGGTCAGCACGAATGCGCCGACCACGCCGAGACCCACGCCCGTCCTTGACAGCGCGACACGGCTCTGACGCGCAAGGATCGACTCGATCCGGTTAAGGAGCGCGGGGGCAAACTCAGCCAGACCTATGGCAATCACCACCGGTGCGAAAAGCCAGTTGATGGACATGATCCGGTTCAGCGAACCGTAGAACAGCCTTGCAAAGGAGTCCACAAAAAGAAGATCGGGCATGGCCGCATAGGCGAGGGCAAACAGCGCCCAGAACAGCCACAATGCAACGGTCGCCCGTCCGATGTTGGTGCGCAGGCACCCCAGGAAACCGAGCCAGAATACTGCGGCAAACACCAAGTGATAACGCGCCCAATTGACATCCAGAAAGCCACCGTCGGTGAACAGGACGACCCGGCCGAGCGTATCCCCCAGCGACCATCGCGGAGAGCTCTCGGGGAAGTTGACGACGAACTCCGACGCGCCCACGGAAGGTGCCAGCCAAGGCAGGCTCACGACCAAGGTCAGGATGGCGAATGCGGCGCACTGGTACACCGTCCGACGATCAGGGAGGCGGCGACCCAGGCCATAATGCACGGCGCCGAGTATCAGAATTGATGGCCCGATGACGAAGACGCCCTGAGGATGGATCGCGAGCAGCCCGACACACGACAGCGAGATGGGAATGATCAGCCGACCGGACGCACCGGTGATCAGGGCACGTAGCCCGAAAAGGATCGCAAGAACGAGCGAACACGACGCTGCGAAGCTCAGAACGCCCCCGTCGTGCGCCAGTTCGAAGAACGGCCGGTAAAGCGAACTGCTGAGCAAAACCGCGACTCCGGCGAAGATCGGGGCGGCCCTCCCCTTTGCCATGAGGAGCGAGAAGGTGAAGACGCCGATGCTTGCCACGACGACGAAGAAGGTGACGGTCGCGGCGTTCAACGCCTCGATCGAATCCCAGCCGAGATCTGTCAACAGCACTGCGACGCTGTGAAATCCGGACGGATAGAACCATGGGCTGGCTCCCGTTCCGATATCGGTCGGGATCAGCTGCCAAGGGGCCGCGTCTCCCGAACGCTGCATGTAACTGACGAGCAGTGTGTGCACGACCGTGTCGTGCTCCTGCGGGACCGTGGACAGTCCGGCCATCCCATTCAGCCACGTGAAAGTTCCGGCAAGGACCGCACCGACCGCCAGGACCACCCCGACCAACAAGGTCGGCGGTGAACTGGACCGCAACCGATCTTGGATGCTGTCGTCCCTGTCGCCACCCTCGGTGACCAGACGGGAACGAGCAACCAAGAACCGGCAGATAAGGGTCGCCGACCCGCTGAACACCAAGAGCGCCGGCAATCCGTATCGGACACCGAGGACACCACAGAGCACTGTCGTGCCCGCCGCCAATCCGGTGGTCACCGGAATGGACAGAGCCAGGATGGTCAGCCGGTTCGAGACCCGACAGCCGGCCACCAGGAAAACCGCCCCGGGTGTGATCAGCACAACCGTCAGAACGACGATCGCCAGGATGTCCAGCGCCACGCGTGCCAATCTAGCTTCCATCTGAGGGAGATCCGGAACGTACGGGGGCGTGCCTTCAGCAGGTGGCCGCTGCTCACGCGGACCCATGTGGGCGACCTTGTAGCGTGAAGGCGATGGCTGGACGCGCTGACCTTCGACTGGGTATCGCCGACGTCGCTCCGTCGGTTTCGTGCCGTTCCTACTCCGCGCGCGCCGTAGTCGGCGAGTGGATACCGATCACCGCCACGGTGTTCGGCGAAGGGCACGATCTCGTCGCTGCCACGGTGGTGTGGACCGCCCCCAAGACCGCAGTGGGCAAACCGCATATCCCGGCCCAGGGCCGCGGGCTCGTTTCGTACGGGGCCGGCGGTACGGATAAGAATCCGGGCGCTTCGCGCAGGCAGACCGTACGGATGCAACCCGACGGGGCAGAGCCTGACCGTTGGACCTGCCTGGTCACGCCCGACACCGAGGGCTTGTGGAGCTTCGTCGTCGAAGCATGGCGCGACCCGTGGGGGACCTGGCGGCACGCCGTACACGCCAAGCTCGACGCCGGGCAAGAGGCCGCCGAATTGGCCAATGACCTCGAGACTGGGGCGCGCATCCTCGACCGGGCAGCCGGCAGCGCAAACGGCCCTGGGCGAAGGACATTGCGCGACACCGCAAGCCAGCTCCGAGACGATGCAGCGGACCTCACAGCGCGGGTCACCTCGGCGCTCAGCACCGCGGTCGACGAGCTTGTGCAGGCAACTCCCGTCCGGGAGCTGGTCACCCGCTCGCCCCGGCACGAGATCTGGGTGGATCGGCAGCGTGCGCTCTATGGCTCGTGGTATGAGTTCTTTCCCCGGTCCGAGGGCGGCCTCGACTCCGATGGCCGCCCGGTCCACGCAACGTTTGCCGATGCGGCCAAGCGCCTGCCCGCAATCGCCGACATGGCCTTCGATGTCGTCTACCTCCCGCCGATCCACCCGATCGGGGAGGTGAACCGCAAGGGACCGAACAACACCCTGGACCCCGGTCCCGACGATGTCGGCAGTCCGTGGGCGATCGGCAGCAAGCACGGCGGGCATGACGCCATCCACCCGGAACTCGGGACCGAGCAGGACTTCGCGGACTTCGTCGCCCGTACCCGCGAGCTCGGCATGGAGGTTGCGCTGGACCTGGCCCTGCAGTGCGCCCCGGACCATCCCTGGGTCACCGAGCATCCGGAGTGGTTCACTGCCAAGCCGGACGGAACCATTGCCTACGCGGAGAATCCGCCGAAGAAGTACCAGGACATCTACCCGCTCAACTTCGACAATGACCCGGCCGGGCTCTATGCCGAAATCCTGCGCGTGGTGAAGTTGTGGGTGGACCGCGGCGTCCGGATCTTCCGGGTCGACAACCCGCACACCAAGCCGCTGAACTTCTGGCACTGGCTGATCTGGGAGATCAAGAAGACCGATCCCGACGTGCTCTTCCTCTCCGAGGCGTTCACGCGACCGGCGATGATGCACACGCTGGCCAAGCTCGGGTTCACCCAGTCCTACACCTATTTCACTTGGCGGACCGGCAAGTCCGAGCTCGAGGACTACGGGCGCGAGCTGGCCCGGGCCGCCGACTACATGCGACCCAACTTCTTCGTCAACACGCAGGACATCCTGCACGCGTCGCTGCAGGTGGGTGGCCCCGTGATGTTCAAGATCCGCGCCGTGCTCGCCTCGATGATGGCTCCGAGCTGGGGGGTGTACTCCGGCTACGAGCTGTTCGAGCACCGCCCTCTCCGACCGGGCAGCGAGGAATATCTCGATTCGGAGAAATACCAACTCCGCCCGCGTGACTACGCCGCGGCGGAGGCGGCCGGGCAGTCCCTGGCCCCGTTCCTGCGTCGACTCAACGAGATCCGGCGGGCACACCCAGCGCTGCAGCAGCTGCGGACGGTGCATTTCCATGCCGTCGAGAACAGCAACCTGCTCTGCTTCTCCAAGACCGACCTCAGCAACTCAGACGTCGTGCTCGTCGTCTGCTCACTGGATCCGCACAGCGCTCAGATCGGCACCACCGCCTTGGACCTGCCTGCCCTCGGCCTGAACTGGACCGACCGCTTCACCGCGGTCGATGAGCTCACCGGCGCCGAGTTCGACTGGGGCCAGTACAACTACGTCGAACTCGGCCCGCACCGCGAGGTGGCGCACATTCTCAGATTGCGGCGGCCACAGATCGGCTTTGCCTGACCTGAGTGGTCACCAACTGCATTCGTTCGGAGGTGTCCGGTGCAGTTGGTGACCACTTCGGCGGCCGGATGCTGTCTACCAGCGGTGTGCGACGTCGATCACCAGGCGCGATCCAGTGCCCGGCCCGTCCAGGATGAAGACTCGGAACGGCAAGCGGGCTCGTACCCCGAGACCGATGGTGGTCTGACCCTCGAAGCTCCCGGCCCATGCGACGTGCCGGAACGTCTGGTACCCGGACACGTCAGCGAGCTCACCGTTGGGCAGGAAGAAGGAGTCCGTTGGTGCTGCCCCGTTCCTGGCGGTGACTTCGAGCTTGGCGCCGCCGCGCAATGGGACCAGCTCACCTGAGCCGTCGCGTAGGACCTGGTCGACGTATCGGACCGAGTAGCCCCGCACGTCGCCGGCCATGTCCAGGACGAGCCGGTCGTAGCAGGCGTGTTGTCCAACGCGGACGTTGGTCAGCAGAGCATTCGACCCGGGGTTTGCCTCCTCGGGGAGTGAACCCCAGGTGATCCCGCAATATGGCGCCGCCTGTGCAATGGATGTTGGAACTACAAGTGCAATCGAAGCGATGGTTGCGGCGATCGCAATCCCCTTGAGCCAGGTCCTCATGTCATGACCCCTTCCGGGTCGGTGAGTTTTGATGCGCGACACCGCGGTGATGTCGTGGAATGGATACGCCGGCTGCCGATCAAAGGTTGCATGGCCGCAAAGGATTTGTGGGGCTTCGGCCCCTGCGAGGCGGGCCAGGCACTCTCGGTAGCGTGGCCCGGTGCCCGAGCGAGATGCCACGGTGACCGCGGAGCCGATCGACGCGACCGA
>JACCUF010000202.1 GCA_013811975.1 Geodermatophilaceae bacterium
GTCGAGCGCCTGTCGCTGCGCTGGGAGCGGCGGATCAAACCGTATGTGTTCGTGGCGCCGGCCGTCGCCATCGTCGGTGTGTTCCTGGTCTACCCGGTCGTGCAGACGATCATGTTCAGCTTTGCCGACCGAAACAGCACGGCGTGGGTGGGATTCGAGAACTACACCTTCATCTTCCAGGATGACAGATTCGTCGAGGCGTTGTTCAACAACCTGCTGTGGATCATCGTCGTGCCGTCGTTCGCAGTGGCGATCGGTCTGCTGATCGCGGTGATGGCGGACCGGCTGAAGCCGCGTGGCGAGAAGATCGCCAAGTCCATCATCTTCATGCCGATGGCGATCAGCTTCGTCGGCGCCAGCACGATCTGGAAGTTCGTGTACGACACAGATTTCCGAGGTGGTGAACAGATCGGTCTGCTGACGGCGATCACCACCAAGCTTGGGTTCGAGCCGCAGCGGTGGCTCTCCCTCCAGACCTTCAGCCTCAACGACCTGCTGCTGATCGTCATCATGGTGTGGCTCCAGGCCGGCTTTGCCATGGTGCTGCTGTCCGCGGCGATCAAGGGCGTTCCGGAAGAGACGCTCGAGGCGGCCCGGATCGACGGTGCCGGCGAGGTCGCGATCTTCTTCCGCGTCATCGTCCCGCAGATCTGGCCGACGGTCGTCGTCGTCTTCACCACGGTATTGATCCTCGTCATGAAGGTCTTCGACATCGTCAACGTGATGACGAACGGGCGTGACGGCACGGAGGTCATCGCCAACCGCTTCTACAACCTGCTTTTCGAGTCCGGCGAGAACGGCCAGGCGGCGGCCGTCGTGGTGATCTTGATGCTTGCCGTGGTCCCGGTGATGATCTACCAGGTCCGCCAGTTCCGTCGCGAGGAGGCAGCACGATGACCCAGACAGCCGCAGCCGGCAGCCTCAGGTCAGCCGACAAGGCTATGGCCACTGACACAGTCCTAGCGCCGAAAGGCCGCCGCAACGGCGTGCTCGCCGTCAGGATCGTCGTTCTGCTGCTGTGCCTGCTGTGGCTTGTCCCGACCGTCGGTCTCCTCGTGTCCTCGTTCCGGTCCGAGGAGGCGGTCGACAGCAGTGGTTGGTGGACGGTCTTCAGCTCCCCCCTGGACTTCTCGCAGTGGACGCTGCAGAACTACTCCGAGGTCCTCGGCGAGAACGAGATGGGGACGGCGTTCGTCAACTCCCTCGTCGTCGCAGTGCCGGCCACCATCATCCCGATCATGATGGCCGCGTTCGCCGCGTATGCGTTCACGTTCATGCGGTTCAAGGGCCGCGACACGCTCTTCGTCATCATGGTCGGCCTCCTCGTGGTGCCGCTCCAGGTGGCTTTCGTCCCCCTGCTGCAGCTGCTCGGTGACTTCGGCCTCGTCGGGACGTTCCCGGCTGTGTGGCTGGCACACACCGGCTTCGGTATGCCGCTGGCGATCTACATCCTGCGCAACTACATGGCCTCGCTACCGAGGTCGATCATCGAGTCGGCCGAGGTCGACGGGGCCAGCCACTTCCGCACCTTCTGGTCGCTCATCATGCCGATGTCGGTGCCGGCGCTGGCGGCCTTTGCGATCTTCCAGTTCCTCTGGGTGTGGAACGACCTGCTGGTGGCTCTGATCTTCCTGCAGACGGACAAGCCAGTGGTGACCAGCCAGCTCCGCAACCTGATCGGCGAGCTGGGTCAACAGTGGCACCTGCTCACCGCTGGCGCCTTCATCAGCATCACCGTCCCGTTGATCGTCTTCTTCGCACTGCAACGCTTCTTCGTCCGCGGCCTCACCGCAGGCTCGGTCAAGGGATAGCTAGTTCCGACCCATCGCCCATTCACTACGGATCGTCCGGCACGTACCTGCCGGTTGAAGGGAACAACTCATGGCAATCGTCACGTACGGCCAGGCCTCCTGCGTCTACCCCGGCGCCACCTCACCGTCGGTCGACAAGCTCGACCTCGAGATCCGAGACGGGGAGTTCATGGTCCTCGTCGGCCCGTCCGGGTGCGGCAAGTCGACATCACTCCGG
>JACCUF010000209.1 GCA_013811975.1 Geodermatophilaceae bacterium
CCCCGATCGAGAGGCAAGCGATGCTCTACGGCGCCGCACATGTGCAGAGGTACCGCGAGACCGACGGCCAGGAAGGCCATGACTGGAACGGAACGCAAGCGCTGATTCTCACCACGACCGGACGCAAGTCAGGACAACCGCGCGACTGTGCGCTCATCTACGGACTCTCCGGTGACAACCCGATCGTGGTGGCCTCCAAGGGCGGCGCCCCGGCCAACCCGGACTGGTACTTCAACCTCGCCGAGCAGCCGGTGGTCGAGGTACAGGTTCGGGGGGATCGGTTCTCGGCCCACGCCCGGACCGCCACCGGGGCCGAGCGCGGGGAGCTGTGGACGGAGATGCTCAAGCACTGGCCGCAGTACGCCGACTACCAGACCAAGACCGAACGCGAGATCCCGGTCGTCGTCCTGGAACGCCTCTAGCGCTCAGCGGTACGGGGTGAAGTCCGGGGGACGCTTCTCGGAGAAGGCCGACGCTCCCTCCTTGGACTCCTCGGTCTCGGTGAATAAGTCCAGGCCGTCGAAGGCCAGCGCGCCGAGGGCTCCCATGTGGTCGGTATCGGCGTTGAACGAGTGCTTGAGGAATTTCAGGGCGGTCGGGGAGTACGAGGCGATCTTGGTGGCGTACTCCCCCGCCTTGGCCATCAGCTGATCGGCGGGGACGACCTCGTTGACCAGGCCCCAGCGTTCGGCGGTCGCCGCGTCGTACAGATCCAGCAGGAACCAGATCTGGCGGGCCCGCTTCTCACCGACAACCCTTGCCAGATAAGCGGATCCGAAGCCGGCGTCGAAGGAGCCCACCTTCGGCCCGGTCTGCCCGAACCGCGCGTGCTCGGCGGCCACTGACAGGTCGCAGAGCACGTGCAGGACATGGCCGCCGCCGACCGCTGCGCCGTTGACGGCGGCTATGACCGGCTTCGGGATCTCCCGAATGATTCGGTGCAGGCGCTCGATCTCGAAGCTGCCCCACTCGGTCTCGCCGTACCCACCGGTTTCGGCTCGCAGCTTCACATCCCCGCCGGTGCAGAACGCCCGATCACCGGCCCCGGTCAAAATCACGGCCGCGACACGCTTGTCCACCCAGGCATGCTTGAACGCGCTGATCAGCTCATCCACGGTGTTTCCGGTGAAGCTGTTCATCCGCTCCGGGCGGTTGATCGTCAGTACGGCGTAGCCCGCGTCCTCGATCCGGTAGCTGACGTCGGTGAACTCCTCAGGCCTGATCACGGGCCGACCCTATTCCGTTAGCCGTGTCCACCCCGAGGTGCAGCGCGTCTGACCCCCGAGCGCGCGCTCAATCCCGAGGTACAGCGCGTCTTTCCCCTCGAGCGGCGGCTACGGTCGATGCATGTCGAGGGAGTCGCAGGTCACGCTGGTCACCGGAGGCGGTCGCGGGATCGGTGCTGCGGTGGCGGCTCGGTTGTCGGCTTCGGGTCACCGGGTCGCCCTCACGGCCCGCAGCGCCGACGAACTCGAGACGGTGGCGGCCACCCTGCCCGGCGAGTCCCTCTGCATCCCTGCCGACCTCACCGAGCCTGATGCGGTCGATCGGATATTCGCTGCGACAGAGGACGCCTTCGGCCGGGTCGACGTACTGGTGGCCAACGCAGGGGCAGCGATGTCGGCGCCGGTGCACAAGACCACGGACGAGGACTGGGCGTGGATGCTCGAGGTGAATCTGAGCGCGCCGTTCCGGTGCCTACGACGCGCCGTCCCCGGGATGAAGGAGCGCGGGTACGGCCGAGTTGTCGTCATCGCCTCGGCGGCCGCCAAACGCGGCGAGCCGCTCATCGCGGCCTACACGGCCAGCAAGCACGGCGTGCTTGGCCTGGTTCGATCTGCGGCTGCCGAACTGGCCCAGACCGGCATCACCGTGAACGCGATCTGCCCGGGATACGTCGACACCCCGATGACCGAGGGGTCTGTCACGAATGTCGTCTCTCGTACCGGTCGGAACGAGCAGGCCGTACGGGAGTTCTTCGCGAACTACCAGCCGACCGGTCGCCTGATCACTGTCGAGGAAGTAGCCACGGCCGTGCAATTCTGCCTGGACAGTCCCTCGGTCACCGGGCAGGGCATCGAGATCGACGGCGGGGCGGTGCAGTCATGACCACCCATTCCCATCCGACTCAGGGGCACCCTGCGACGTTAGGTACGTACCAGGCTTCCCCTGGTCACGAGGGAGAAGGTCATGAGTGACGATGTGTGGGCAGATGCGGTCGCGAAGGTCACCTCTGCGAGCGCCAATCGGACTAAGCGAGTCAACCCCCCCGAGTTGGCCGCGCCATCCGGCTTTTCCCATGCCCTGGTCGCCCAGCCCGGGGCTCGCGTGGTGTTCCTCGCCGGCCAGACCGCCATGGACGCCGAAGGTCAGATCACGGGCACCGGTGATGTCGTGGCCCAGTTCGAGCAGGCGCTGGGCAACCTGCTCACCGCCCTGCGCGCAGCCGGTGGCGACCCCGAGCATCTGACCAGCCTCACGATCTACGCCGTCGACCTGGGCGACTACCGGGCGCACAGCCGCGAGATCGGCCACGTCTGGCGGCGCCTGATCGGCACCCACTACCCCGCCATGGCCGGGATCGGCGTGGCCCGCCTGTGGGACGACGAGGCCCTGGTCGAAGTTCAAGGCACAGCCGCACTACCAGCGGGCTAGGCAGTTGCACGGCACATCGTCGCCGCAGACGCTAATCGGACATGGTGAGCGGACCAGCATCGTCGGGCGGCTTCCCGAAGGTCTCGAGCAGATCCCTCGGTGGCGCGAGTTCGGTGGTCAAATGCGCCGATTCGATGCGATCCAGCCGGAACCACCGTCCGGCACGGCGGCGCCGGCACCAGGCAAGCAGGAACCAGCGGCCACTGTTCGAGGCCAACGCCATCGGCTCCACAGCTCGACGGTGAGTGGCTGTGCCCTTCTTGTCGACATAGTCGAGGACGGTGACCACGCCGCGGCGGATCGCCTCGTCCAGGACGCCAGTCACAACCGGCCGCGCGGCTGGGCGCCGATCGCGGATCCACAGTCGGGCGCCAAGAGCTGCGGCCCGGGCGCGTTCCTGCGCTGTCATGGCCGCGAGGATCTTGCTCAGTGCGCTGCGCCCGTCGGCGGCGAACGGCAGTTGCGGCATCGCGGCCAGGGCAAGTGCGACCGCGGTGGCCTCCGGGGCGGTGAGATTGAGCGGCGGCAGACTTGCGGAGGCATCCAGTACGTACCCGCCGCCGGAGCCGGCTTGGGCCCAGATCGGCAGCCCGGACTCCTGCAGTGCGGTGATGTCCCGCTTGACCGTGCGGGCCGCCACTTCGAACCGCCGGGCGAGCCAGCCACTCGTACGTCCGTGGGACCCGGCAGCGCGCAGCTCCTCGGCGATCGCATACAGCCGCTCCGTGCGGTTCACCGCAGGCCCGCCGACATGGCCAAACTTTCTCCCGGAAGGTGACAGGACGGTGTCACCAATGACTCGTCAGTGTAGTGCCCATGACGACTTCACTCCCCTCGCAGAGCTCCATCTCAGTCGACGACGGCCGGCGGATCGCCGTACAAGTCACCGGCCCTGACGACGGCGCCGTAGTCCTGTTCGCTCACGTCGCTCCGGGATCACGGCACTTCGACCCCGACCCCGCCGCCACTGCCGCCTCCGGCTTCCGGCTGGTCACGCTGGACCGGCCGGGATACGGCGATTCCGAACCACTTCCGCTTGGAGTACTGCCCACGATTCCGCTCTTTGCCGATGACTGCGCAGCTGTCCTGGAACAGCTGGGCGGGCCGGCGGCTGCCGTGGCTGGTTGGTCGGCAGGAGGCCGGGTCGCGCTGGCATTGGCCGCCAGGCGACCGGACCTCGTGCGTTCGGTGGCGCTGATCGGTACGCCTGCCCCCGACGAGGAGGTCGGCTGGATCGGCCCGGAAGAGAAACAGATGATCGCGGCGCTGCCGGAAGATCCGGCTTCGGCTCGCGCGACTCTGGAACTGATGCTGGCGCAGATGGCGAGCGACCCCGCGGCCGGGATCGGCATGTTGGGCGCCGAACCAGCCGACGAGGCCGCGTTGGCAACTGGCGATCTACGGGCCGCACTCGAGACGATGCTGACCGCGGCGTTCGCTCAAGGGCCCACGGGCCTCGCCGCCGATCTGATCTCGTACACGGTGTCGGACTGGGGTTTCGATCCGCGCGCCGTGGGCGCGCCCGTTCGCTGCTGGTACGGCGACGCTGACGTCGTGGTCAGCCCCGAGCACGGCAGATGGTGGACCGACCAGGTTGCTGACGGAACACTCACGGTGGTCCCAGGCGCAGGGCACCTGCTCGTGCGAGAGGTGTGGTCAGAGGTCCTGCGCTGGTCGGCCGCGGCGAGATAGCGCAACCCGCCTCTTTGCCTGATCGGCTCAGCCGGGTCCTGTCGCTGTGCTATTCGCCTAGCCCCCAGGAGATGACGCGGGTCGGGACGATCCGGATCATCACGTCCTCGGTTCTGACCTCTGCGGATCCTTGGATCATGACCGACCGGGGTCGCCACGGTGGCAGCACGTCGTCGATCACGATGGCCACCTTCGGATTGGCTTGGGCGTTGCGGAATTTGCGGGTGGCCGCGAAGTCTCGCCCGGTGACATCGATGCTGTCGGCGGACTCGTTGTACGTCCATCCCACCGGCACGACGTGCGGCATTCCGTCCGCCCCTACCGTTGCCAGCCTTCCGAGGCCTGTCTTGCCGGTGAGGTAGGCGAGTTCCGCCGAACTGAAGGCGCTCATGAGGTGGACCCTTCGAGCAGGCGCTCGGGCTGGTCCACCTTGCTCCCGCTCCGGTTGACGATCTCCAGGACGGCTACGTAGGCCATACCGGCCACGAGGTGCATGAGCAGCAGCAGGAGCTTGGATGCGCTCCCTTCGGCCATGGATAGCGGAGCCCCCGCCGTCACAACGGCTGCCGCGACGCCCAGTGCTTGCAGCGCACGCAACTGCCAAATACCGCGCCGGCCGACAAGCACGGCCAGCGCCGTACCCAGGGCGAAGGTGACCAGCGAGGTCGTGATGACCTGAGCGGCTCCCACCTCGGCCGCGAAACCGTCGGGATGCAACCCGAACCGAACCCCGGAGAGCCGGCCCGCCTCGTAGATCGCAAAGTTGGCCGCCGCAGTCAGCAGGGCCCCCAGGAGACCTGCCTTCCAAATCAGCCTGGCACTCGTACCCATAATGGTTTACCTCCATCGTTGATAACCTCAAGTAGTGTTCGAGTGTCTACCGAACAGGATGAGGTTGTCAAGTATCGAGGTCGCAGACTATTGTCGACCTATGAAGCCCCCCGGGGTAGCTGGCGCAGCTGCGAGCCTGGATGACGCGCACGAAATCGCTGGCCTGCTCTTCCAGATCACCGAACAGACCAGGCACGTCTTTGAATCAGCCGCCCGTCGGTTTGAGCTCACTCCACCCCAGGCCCGGGCCCTGTTGGAACTGCAGCAGCCGGTGTCGATGCGCTTCGTTGCTGATCGGCTCCGCTGCGATGCCTCGAACGTCACCGGGATAGTGGACAGACTGGAGGCTCGCGAGCTCGTCACCCGTGAATCCGACCCCTTGGATCGGCGGATCAAGTCTCTGGTGCTCACACCGGAGGGTCATCGGGCGCGGGTAGCTCTCGAGGCGGCCGTACGCAGCTCCCCCGTGATGGCCGGACTCAGTCCCAGCGAAAGGCGCGCGCTGCTCCGGCTGCTCGGCAAGATTGCTGGCAGGGGCCTCCCCTTTGACAACTCGGTCTGATCGATACCTCGCTGCGGCCTGGTCGGCTCATGGCCTCGCGGCGCAAAGGCTCTCGGCCAGGACCTGCAGGGTCGACGTCAGTTCTCTGCGAGCGCGACCCGGCATGGCTGCGACGGTGTCGATTGCCAACTGGATCCACACGGACTTGAGTTCCGGCATCATCGCACGGCCCTGCTCGGTGAGTTCGACGATGGTGGCTCGGGCATCGCCTGGAGCGGGGGAACGATCGATCAG
>JACCUF010000276.1 GCA_013811975.1 Geodermatophilaceae bacterium
CCCAGCGCTACCCGGCCCAACCGCTGCGCGTCACCGAGTACTGCCACCCGGTCCCGGGCATCCTCCAGCAGCCCGCGGGCGGCGGCCGAGTCGCCGGTGCGGGAGCGGGCGTCGGCTTCCTCGACCAGCAGGTCGACCAACCCGGGGCCGGCGTCGGTATCGCCGGTGTCCTCCACCGCGCGGCGGGCACGGGCGAGGTGTGCGGCGGCCTCGTCGAAGGCCAGTCGCGCCTGCTCGGCCGCGGCCGCCGATCGCGCCCAGCGGATCGCCCGCTCGCCTCCCTCCAGTGGGACGGCGGCGGCGCAATGTCTGGCCAGATCGGCAGCCACCACCGTCGCGCCACGCGCGTACCGGTGCTCCAGCGCGTCGGCGATACCCTTGTGCAGCGACAGGCGCTGCGGGTAGGCGAGCCCATCGATGATGGTCTCGCGAAACAGGTCGTGCACCATCCGGGTCCGTACTCCGTCAGGATCGCGGATCAGGACTCCCGCGGCTATCCCCTCATCCACAAGCGGCGGAAAGGAGCGCGCGTCGGCGCCGCACACCTCGCCGAGCACGTCAGGCTGGAGGTCGTTTCCGGCTACCGCCGCGGCCTCGAGAAGAGTCCGACAGCCCGCCGAGAGCCGCTCGACTCGCTGGGCCACCAGTTCGCGGGCTGCGGCCGGTACCGCACCCGCCGGCTGCGTGGGATCGGCGAGCACTTCGGTGAGCTGGCGGGCGAAGAACGGATGACCATTCGTACGGCGATGAACCTCGTCGGCCCACCGCTCTGCGCCGGCTCGGCCAAGTGTGCCCAGGATGAGCTCGAAGACCTCGTCCGACGACAGACCCTGAAGCCGGATCTGTTCGCCGTGCGCGGCGAGGTCGGCCAGGGTCCGGGCTGCGCCGGAACCGAGTTCGTCGTGGCGGTACGCGCCGACAATCACCAGGGGAACGGGCCGGTACGCACGGGCCGTGAACCGCAGCAACGCCAGGGTCGAGTCATCTGCCCATTGCAGGTCGTCAAGCACCACCAGCGTAGGCGAATGCCGGGCGAGCCGTTCGAGGAACCGGGCGAGGGCGTCGAACAGGCGCAGTCGCGCCGCGTCGGCATCGAGTGGGCTCTCGACCGGCCCGGCCCCGCCGCCTGGGGTTCCGGGCCCGGTCAGCTCCGGCAGAAGCCGGGACAGCTCGACGATGTCGGTTCGGGTGAGTGCCTCGACTTCGGCCGTGCCCAGGGTGGCGAGGAGCCCGCGCAACGCCGCGGTCCACGGCCAGAACGCCGGCGCGCGCTCGGCATCGGCACAGGTTCCCCAGCCGACCCGTAACCCGGCGCGCGCCGCGACCTCACTGATCAGGCTGGTCTTGCCGATGCCGGCCTCGCCTGCGACCAGCACCAGACGCGCCCGCCCGGCCGAGGCTTCTTCCACGGCGCCCAGCATCCGGGACAGAGCGCGGACCCGGCCCACGAAAGCCATGCGCGTGATGATGCACCGCTGCGAGATCGGCCAGAAGCGATCCGACGCAACTGCTAGCCGCAACCTGGCGGCCGCGGGACCTCTTCTGGCGCCATCCGGGTAGCACCGTCCACCAATCGACAGCGTCAACCAGACCAGAGGAGCACGCAATGACCCTCACCTTCGACCCGGTCCGCTACAAGGACACCACCCGCGCCCAGTGGGAGGACGCCGCGGCCGCCTGGCACGCCTGGGGACCCACCCTTGAGGAGTGGCTCGGCGAGGCGACAACCCTGTTGCTCGATGCCGCCGGAGTCACCACTGGCAGTCGCGTACTCGATGTCGCGGCCGGAGCCGGGGGGCAGTCGATCGCCGCGGCCCAGCGCGTCGGCGACGCCGGCGCGGTGTTGGCGACCGACATCTCCCCGGCCATCCTGGATTACGCAGCCGCCGCAGCCACCGCCGCCGGGCTCACCAATGTCCGTACCCGTGAGCTCGACGGCGAACGGCTCGACGTCGACGCGGCTGCGTTCGACGCCGTGATCTCCCGGCTCGGACTGATCTACTTCCCCGACCAGCCCGGCGCCCTGGCCGGTCAGTACCGGGCATTGCGCCCGGGGGGCCGGATCTCCGCGATCGTCTACTCGACGGCGGACCGCAACGGGTTCTTCTCAGTACCGGTATCGATCATCCGTCGCCGGGCCCAGCTCCCCCCACCGGCCCCCGGCCAGCCCGGACCGTTCAGTCTCGGAGGTCACGGCGTCCTCGAGGACGCCTTCCGGCAGGCTGGCTTCCGCGACGTGGGGTCACAGGCGATACCCGCTCCGTTGCGCCTGCCACGTGCTGCGGACTGCGTCCGGTTCGAGCGTGAGTCCTTCGGTGCGCTGCACCAGATGCTTGCCGGCCTCACGCCTGAGGAGCAGGAGGCGGCCTGGCAGGAGATCAGCACCGAGCTGGCTCGCTTCGAGGGTGCCGACGGGTTCGAAGGCCCGTGCGAGCTGATCGTCGGTTGGGGCGTGAAGTGAGCTAGCCCTGTTGAGCAGAGCCTGGCGACATCATCGTCGGCTGGCGTGGGTCCGCGTGATCGCCAAGCTGAAAGGATCCGCGTATGAGCGATGCCATGCGCGCGGGAAAGAAGTACTACGGCAAGTACCGCGGAGTAGTCCTGAACAACGTCGACCCGCAGCAGATCGGTCGCGTACAAGTATCCGTCCCCGACATTGGCCCTATTTCCTCGTCCTGGGCGCTGCCTTGCCTGCCTGCTGCGGGCCTCAACAGCGGGATTCTTGCCATTCCCCAGAGAGGCGCGAGCGTGTGGGTGGAATTCGAACAGGGGGACCTCGACCATCCCATCTGGGTGGGCGGCTTTTGGAACTCGGCGACTGAAGTTCCGGAGTCGGCCGAGGCCTTACCTCCCGACGGAATCCTCCTGCAGACCAGCACCGGGGCCATGATCTCGCTCAGTGAGGCCGGCATCGTGATCAGCAGCGGCAAAGGCGCGTCCGTCAGCCTGGTGGGCCCGACGGTCGACATCAACGCCGGCGCGCTGACGGTCACCTGATATGTCCGGCCAGGTTCTGCATGTGGGCACGGTCCTACTGTGCGCGCATGGTGGCTCGGCTAAGCCGATCGCCCCTTTCCCCCGGGTGCTGCTGTCGGGTCAGCCCGCGGTGACGACGGCCGGACCATGGGCGATCACCGGATGCAACCTGGCCGTCCTGCCGGCCACTCCATGCGTGACGGGCCATTTCACCACCGGCGCTGACCGGGTGCTAGCCGGCGGCAGCCCACTCGCGCTGTTCACCGGAACCTCTAGTTGTATCCCTACGGGTACCCCGATGACGCCGGTGTCCGCCCAAACCCGCGTGGTTGCTGAAGGGTAGATGACCGATCCCGGCGAACGATCCTGCCTGCCTCCAGACCCCCTTCGCCTGCTGCGGCAAGTGCCGCTGGAAGCCCCGGGCCGCAGCCGGATCACACGATCTGCGAGGTCAGGATGAGGATGCGGCCGTCCTCGGCGGTGCCCATCTCCAGCACGTAGCCCTCGCGAAAGGTACTGCCGTCCGGGTTGGTGTAGACGATCGTCAGGCTGACAGTCGTCCCCTCGGCGCGGACGTTCTCGGTGCCGATGTCCCGGAACTGGCTCCAGAAGTTCTCGTACCCACCTCGACCACCGGCCTGGTCCTGCACCGCCGGTCCGAGGTAGGCGTACGCGGCATCGAGCTGGTCCGGCAACAGCCCGTAGTAGGTCCGCACGGCCTCCTCGTACTCCGCGGGGCCTGGCGCGGCGGGCGGAGGCGGCGTCGCTTCCGGGGTGGTGGTCGCCTCCGGGGTGGTCGCCTCCGGGGTGGTCACGCTCGGTTCGGACGTCGTTTCCGCGGTGGTGGCGGGCGCGTTCGCCGGGTTCGATTGAGTAGCCGCAGTCGAGGGATCGTCCGAGCCGCCGAGGGTGAGGGCAAAGATGACCGCCCCGACCGCGACCAGCAGTAGGACCATCAGAACGGCCAACACCCTGACCCGCTGCCACCACGGTGTGGGGCGGTCTCGTGGAGGAGCCGTGTAAAGGTCCTCGTCGGTGTCGGTTGCCGTTTCGGCCAAGGCCACCGGTGGTGGAGCAGACAGCACGTTCTCGTCGTTGTCGGTTGCCGCCTGAGCGGGGGCCATCGGTGGAGAAGCGGGCGGGGGGTCCGCCTGAATGAGGGTTCCCGCCCCGGGCGAGCTCGCTGGTGGGGGAACAGAACTCGGGCCG
Organism: Geodermatophilaceae bacterium; assembly: GCA_013811975.1. GTDB lineage: Bacteria > Actinomycetota > Actinomycetes > Mycobacteriales > Geodermatophilaceae > JACCQS01. The sequence goes on from JACCUF010000276.1 coordinate 4,186, forward strand.
GGCTGGCTCGGTGGGCCATCTACGGCAGCCAGCAGCGACGCGGTCGTGGGCGTCTCATTCCCCTTTGCCGCAATCCGGCCCAGCAAGTCTCTTGTCACGGCCATCACCGGACGTTGTGCTGGGTCGTAGCGCAATAGCTGCACCAGAAGCGCGCTCAGGGGGCCGGCGTTCTTGGGCGGGCGGGCGTCGCCGTCCGCGATCGTCCTGAGCAGAGCGAGGGTGTTGTCGTCATTGCCGAACGGAGGTACGCCTTCGACGGCGGTGTAGAGGGTCGCGCCAAGGGAGAACACGTCGGAGGCCGGGTCGGGTGCCTCCCCACGTGCGACCTCGGGCGCGAAGTAGGCGGGCGTACCAGTCAGCACGCCGGTCCGGGTGACCGTTGGGTCCCAGCTCGCCCGCGCGATGCCGAAGTCAGTGATCTTGACAGTGCCGTTCTCCCCGATCAGCACATTCCCCGGTTTGACGTCGCGGTGCACGATGCCCGCCTGGTGTGCCGCGGCCAGCGCGTCGGCAACCTGGCGCCCGATGCGGGCGACCTCAAGCGGCGGCAGCGGCCCGCGCTCGGCCAACACGTCCGCCAGGCTTCGGGACGGCAGGTACTCCATCACGAGCCACGGTTGATCGTCCTCGCCATGTTCCAGGTCCGGCCCGAGCGCGACGTCGAAGACGTTGATCGCGTGCGGATGATGCAGCCGGGCAGCGATCCGCCCCTCCCGCATGGCGCGGGCCCGGCTCTCGTCCGCCTCGCCTGGGGACAGCCCCGGCCCCAGGAGCAACTGCTTCACCGCGACCGTCCGGTTCAGGCGTACATCGTGCGCAAGCCAGACCACGCCCATTCCTCCGGACCCGATCCGCTCGTCGAGGCGATAGCGGTCGGCGACCATGCGTGGTTCGGCGGTCACTGAATCCTCCCCACGGGCACACGCTGAGCTTAGGTGGTAAGTCTCTCATTCATGGGTGCGGATCAGAGCCCGTCAAGTTGGGGGGACGGGCCAGGTGGCCAGCACTGAGCCGTCGGGCTGTGGTGTCGAAGGCGACCAGACCGCTGACGGTCTCACCCGGAGCCAGGTTGACCGTGGACAACATCGGCTCGTACCCACCGGCGATCAACTGGGCCCGAGCTGCGGGCTCACCGGCTGTCGTGAACTTCCAGTCGAACCAGGAGATCTGGCTCGCTGAAACGCTGTCGTCCGTACGGATGAGGCTCAGCTCGATCAACAGGATTCCGCCTGAGGCCGGCGCGACGGGGAAACCCCACTACGAGCTGGGTTGGGCTGTGGCCGACTGGATCGTGATCTCGTAACTGTTCTCGGCGTAGGTGACCTCCCCGGGCGTGCCGACCACGCCTTGCAACGGTTGCGCCGGCGCCGAGCCGGAGTCGACGGGATTGACGGTCCCGTCCCGGAGGTTGTCCATGGCGACGAACCCGACGACGACCAATCCGCTGACCCGCAGCAGAGCTCGCCGATGTCGGGTACGGATCTGATGACGTCGGGTACGGGTTGGGAGTACCGATCGAGCTCGGCTCGTGCGGCCGAGCCCCGATTCTCATGACCCCATTGGGCTCAGAACGTGCCGCGGGACTTGCCGGCGCGACTGCTGAGCTTGTTGACCATCTCCTTGGCCTTGCGCTGATTCTCCGGCTTGGTGGCCTCGGTGCGCGCTCGGTCGACGAATTCCCTGATCTTGCGCTGGTTCTCGGGCTTGGCGGCCTCGCGCCGTGCGACGTCGATGACCTTCACCACGATGCCCGCCTTGAGTGCGCTCTTGATTA
>JACCUF010000293.1 GCA_013811975.1 Geodermatophilaceae bacterium
GCGAGTTCCTGCTGTGCGGCCATCAGCTGAGACTGCATCTGCGCGGCCTGCTGCATCAACGCCTGCATGTCCGGAGCTCCACCTGGCTGCATCCACTGAGGGTAGTGCCGGTGCACAATCCCGCGCATGAGATTCCACGCCACAGTCGAACTCGGCGGCAAGACCGCCACCGGGGTCGAGCTTCCTGCCGCCGCGGCGCTGGAGGCCGATCCGAAGGCGAGTGCGTTCTTCGACGGGTTGTCCTACAGCAACCGGCTTCGCTTCGTGCTCAGCGCTCCCTCTCGACCGGCTGGGCGCCGAGCTGGTCACGAAGCAGGGACAGCGCGGCCTGTTCGGAGTCCACCGGTTCCGTCACGTCGGATGGGTCGACCGGCTCGCCGACCTCGTCACCGGCCGAAGAGTGAAATGGTGACTCCACGACGTCCGGACCGGGGCCCACGCCCGGCAGCGACTGTTGCTCCTCACCGGCGTCGACAATGGTCTGGACCTGCCAGTCAACCCCGAGCTTGTCGCGCAGTGCCGCGCGGATGATCTCGGTATTCATCTCCTCGGACAGTCGGCGCATCAAACCGGACGAGTTGATGCCCAGCTTGAGCACTGACCCCTCGACGGCCAGCACATTCGCCGACATCAGCAGCGCAGCCGTGGTCCGCTTGCGCTCCTTGATCGCATCGAGGACGTCCGGCCAGAGTCGGCGGAGGTCTACCACGCTCAGGTCACCGGTCGGCTTGCTCGGTCGGGTCGGCTCGACCGTAGAGTCGGTCGGCTCAGCTGTCGCAGCGGTCGGCTCAGCCGTCTGGCCGGTCGGCTCGGCAGCAGATGCACTCGGCTTGACGACAGCCGACGTCGAGGATGCCGGCGGCACGAGCACGGGCGACGGGTCCGAACCGCTCGGCTCTGCGATCGGCACCGCTGGTGCGTCCGCGCCCGACGACCTCGTCGGTTCAGTTGGTCGGCGATCAGGACCCGACGACTCAGCAGAGGTTGTCCGCGGCACGGGCTTGCTGCTCGGTTCCTCATGGCGGCGCTGTCCAGACGGCACGGGTGTCGAGGACGCCACATCGGCGATCTGCATCCGCCGCTCGAGGCGCTCGATCCGCTGCAGAGTGGCCGACGGGTCGTGGGTGACCGAGGGAAGGAGCATCCGGGCGCAGACGAGCTCGAGGAGTAGCCGGGGGGCCGTCGTTCCCCGCATCTCCGTCAGTCCATTGTGGACAATATCGGCCAGGCGGGACAGCGTCGCCGTACCGAGCCTGGCGGCCTGATCGGCCATTGTCGTGAGTTGGTCACCCGGAAGGTCGAGCATTCCCTTGTCCGCAGCGTCTGGTACCGCATCCAGGATCACCAGATCACGCAGGCGGTCCAACAGGTCAGCGGTGAACCGGCGCGGATCGTGGCCAGCCTCGCTGACCCGGTCCACAGCCCCGAACACTCCTGCCGCGTCACCGGCGGCGAGCGCGTCGACGGTCTCGTCGAGGAGGGCTCCATCGGTCACGCCGAGCAGGCCAACCGCCCGTCGATAGGTGACCCCGTCCTGGCCGGCGCCGGCCAACAGCTGGTCGAGAATGGACAGCGCATCCCGCGCCGAGCCCCCACCGGCGCGAACGACCAAGGGAAAGACGGAATCGTCGACGGTGGCCTTCTCCTCATCGCAGATGCGGACCAGCAGACCGCGCAGCACGGACGGCGCCATCAACCGGAACGGGTAGTGGTGGGTCCGCGACCGGATCGTCGGCAGCACCTTGTCCGGCTCGGTGGTGGCGAAGACGAAGACCAGGAAGTCCGGCGGTTCCTCGACCAGCTTGAGCAGCGCGTTGAAACCTTGGGTGGTGACCATGTGCGCTTCGTCGATGATGTAGATCTTGTATCGGCTGACCATCGGTGCATAGAAGGCCCGGTCGCGCAGATCCCGGGCGTCGTCCACACCGCCGTGGCTGGCCGCATCGATCTCGATCACGTCGGGTGTGCCTGCGCCGTCCGGCGCTAGTCCCAGACACGAATCGCAGATCCCGCAGGGCGTCGAGGTCGGGCCCTGGACGCAGTTCAGTGAGCGGGCCAGGATTCGGGCGCTGGAGGTCTTCCCGCAGCCACGAGGTCCGGAGAACAGGTACGCGTGGTTGATCCGCCCGTTGTCCACGGCCTGGATCAGTGGCCCGGTCACATGCTCTTGACCGACGACCTCCGCGAAGGTGGCCGGTCGATACTTGCGGTAGAGCGCAACAGCCACGCAGGCGAGGGTACTGGCCCGATGTGACAGAGGATCGGGCGCGGCCGGGATGTGCAAGGACCCCTCGTACACCCGACAGAGCCCGCTTATCCTTGCTGCCTTCCGGCCCTGGGGAGGTTCACAGGGTGACGCCGTACGAGGGGTCGGATGGATTCTAGCGGGGTGCACATCATCGCCTTGTACCCTCGCCCATGGTCGGATCGGTGCCGGGCCGGCACAGCATCGCCGGACCAGGAGGATTCGCCTAGTGGCCTATGGCGCTCGCTTGGAAAGCGGGTTGGGGGCAACCCCTCGAGAGTTCGAATCTCTCATCCTCCGCACCCAGTGAGCCATCGGAGACGCACTTGATCGAAGACCTCGCCGAGAGCTTCCGCCGTGGTGGAGGTCAGGAGACCCGCCTGCCGCCGCTGTATCGCCGCATCTCGGCCGGCACGGCCGAGGACGCTGAGGTTCGCGATCTCCTACTGGAGACACCCCGCGAACAGCGGCAACCGATGCTCCTGTTCGCCGCGGTCCACTACCTGCTGCTCAGCGGCGCCGAGCACCGTCTGGCGCGGTGGTATCCCACGGTTGGTGGGCGCGCCGACCGCGTCTCCGACGGTGATCCGTACGCCGACTTCCGCGACTTCGTGCTCGGCCGACGTGCTCAGGTGACCGAACTGCTCGCGACCCGAAGCACCCAGACCAACGAGATCGGGCGTTGCGCGGTGCTGAGGCCGGCCTGGGCCATCCTCACCCAGGAGGTGCGGGCGCCACTCGGCCTGATCGATCTGGGTAGCTCGGCCGGCCTCAATCTCCTGCTGGACCAGTGGGCGTACTCCTACTCCCCTGACGGGCCACGGTACGGGGACCCGTCCCGGGACGTCTTGGTGGAGGCAGAGTCGCGAGGCGCGCCATTGCCTGCGCTCGGACCGGCTGACGTCCGATCTCGGGTCGGAATCGACCTGCATCCCATCGCCGTAGGCGACGACGTGGCGGTGCGCTGGTTGCTGGCCTGTGTCTGGGCCGAGCAGGTGACCCGATTCCAGCGGCTACAGGCCGCGATCGAGGTGGCACGTACCCGACCACCTCGGGTAGTTGCTGCTGACATCGTGGAGGTCCTACCTTCGCTTGCGGCCGACATTCCCGAGGATCGACACCTCGCCATCCAGAACTCCTGGGTGCTCAACTATTTCCCGGCACCGGCACGGCAGCGGCTGAAGTCGGTCATGGCCGAACTAGGCGCCACCCGCGATCTGTCGTGGGTGAGCATCGAAAGCCCGGAGTTCGCACCCGGTCTGGACTACCCGCCACGTCCCGATGGCGTCGACGGCGGGGGCGCTTCGGTCGCGGTGCTCAGCACGTGGAGGGACGGCCAGAAAGCGGTGCGCCGGCTGGCCGACTGCCACCCGCATGGCAGCTGGGTCCACTGGTGGTGAAACTTCAGGTTTCGGCCCCGCGCACGAATAGGGGCCGGGACGGGCGGCAGGTTGCTCCCATGCCGGCGGTCCTAGGATTTCCCTATGAGCCGCGAGGTCACCATTGCGACGAGGGACCTAGAGTCCGCCCTGGCCTACCTCGAAGGATTGAGTGTGATCCTGCAGAGCCTGGATACCGAGCGGCGCGGGCGGGATGGCGCCGATCCCCTGGTCGAGCAACTGCTGGCACTGGAAAACGCCCTCTACGAGTGGTCGCCCCTGCCACATCAGGGCAGCTCAGGACAGGGCTGGGCAATCGTCGATCACAACCTGGAGGCGCTGCGGCAACGATTGGCCCAGCATCAAGCCAACGCCACCGCGGAATAGCCCACGCCGTAGGCCGCGAACGACCATGCGGTGACTCTTGGCGGTGGCGGTGGGATTTGAACCCACGGAGGGGGTGAACCCTCACACGCTTTCGAGGCGTGCTCCTTAGGCCGCTCGGACACGCCACCGCCGCGAAGACTACCCAACCGCGCGAGTCACGTATCTCGGCGGTGCGCGGCGAAAAAGGCTTCCAGCAGCCGGGTCGACTCCGCGGCCCGTACACCGCCCAGCACTTCGGGTCGATGATTGAGCCGCCGGTCGCGGACCACGTCCCACAACGACCCGACCGCCCCTGCCTTCGGATCGTGAGCGCCGTAGACGATCCGAGCGACCCGGGACGCAACCGCCGCGCCGGCACACATCGTGCAGGGTTCCAGGGTGACCACGAGAGTGGCACCGCTCAGCCGCCAGGACCCGATCGCCTCCGCCGCAGCCCGCAGCGCCAGCATCTCGGCATGCGCAGTGGGGTCACTGCGCAGCTCACGTTCGTTGGCCGCTGACGACACGAGCACACCAGTCGCGTCCAGAACGACAGCCCCGACCGGGACATCGGCCCAGGACGGAGCAGTGGCCGCGAGATCCAGTGCGACCTGCATCGCCGGCTCGAACGCCGCACCGAGGCTCACCGAGGCAGGGTGTCCAAAGCCTGGGCGAACTCCTCGGCGAAGCCGAGCCGGCGAGCGATCAGGCCCAGCATCTCGTCAGCGTAGAGATCGACGTCGTCCACGATCATCCGCAGTTCACCGGCGGGAAGACCGAGATCCTCCAAGATGCCGAGGTCGCCGATCGGCCACAGCTCGTCAGCGCTCTCCTCGTCGACATCTTCATCCAGGCGCTGGGCGACATCAGCTGCGAAATCCCAGTCAAGAGCGGCCGTGGCATCGGAGAGCAGCAGCCGTACGTCGTCCCCACCCCCGGTTGCCCGGATCACCACGAAGAACTCGTCGCTGATGTTCACCAGGCCCAGCGCGCCACCGTCGCCTGGCTGCTGGCGGGTGGCGCGTAGGCAACTCTCCACGCTTTCCAGCACTGCGGGGGGAAGAACGCCACAGCGCCAGACCCCAGCCTCGCGACTGGCGGTGATCGCAAAGCCGTCGATGGCGTCGTCCTCGGCGACTGCCATGGAGCAACCTCCCAGCACAGGTGGTGGGGGTGCAATCGGCGCATCCCCTTTCGGGCACGGTAGTGCCTGCGCGGCCGTCCGGGAGAGTGGCCCGGCTAGTCTGTGCCAAGGTCGTTGTCCGACCCCCGCAGGCGGGCGTCAGTCGACCGTGATCTGATCCGCACGTCCCCGCCACTTGTCGACGAGCGGCTTTCGCATCCGCTCGCAGGAGGACCGCAGCCGCGTATGAGCACGAGCGTCCAGGAACCATCATTGCCTCCGGCGGACACCCCCAATAACGCAGCGCCCCCCTCCACCGACGACGACAAGGCTGCTCGGCGAGTGGTCGCCCGCGTGGTCTTCCCCGAGGATCGGGACCTGGACACGCTGCCGCTCTACATCGATTTCAGCACGTTCACCGGCGTCAACCCGATGACCCGGATTGATCCGGACAAGCCCAAGAAGAAGGACCAGCTCTCGGCGCCAGTTGTCGTCACGACCGTCCACGGCGACTTCATCCGTGGGCGCCGTAGCCTTGAGCTGCCCGCCGGGGAGCGGATCTCCTTCGGTACCTACTTCAACGCTTTCCCGGCGTCGTACTGGCGTCGGTGGACCGACGTGTCCAGCGTTGCCCTCTCGGTCCGCGCCTCGGGGTCTCCCACCGTGATCGTCTACCGGTCAAACCCGCGCGGTGCTACCGAGCGAGTGGCGGCGACGACACTCCACGACGGCGTGCTGGACCTCGAGCTCTCCCTGGCCCCGTTCGGGGACGGTGGCTGGTACTGGTTCGACTTGCTGGCTGGCCGCGAGCCGGCGGTGCTCGAGTACGCGGAGTGGTCCGTGCCGGATCGGCGAGAGGAGCCGGGCGGCACGACGATCGCCATCACGACCTACAACCGGCCGGACTACTGCGCGGCGCAGCTGCGTCAGCTAGGCGCCGCCGCGGGCATCGTGGACCTGCTCGACGAGGTTCTCGTCATGGACCAGGGCAGCGACAACGTCGCCGATCAACCCGACTTTGCAGCGTGCGAGGAAGGACTTCGCGGAAAGCTCCGAGTCATCCGCCAGGCCAACCTCGGAGGCTCGGGCGGATTTTCCCGCGGGATGCGCGAAGCGCTCGCTGCTGGTCGGAGCCGCTACGTCCTGCTGCTCGACGACGACATCGTCCTCGAGCCCGAAGGCATCGCGCGGGCGGTGGCCTTCGCCGACGAATGCCGCAGCCCGACTGTCGTCGGCGGACACATGTTCAACATGTACGACCGTTCGATCCTGCATGCCTGGGCGGAGTACGTGGAGCAGTGGCGATTCTTCTGGGGGCCGGTGCCAGGCACCAAGCACGGCCACAACTTCGCGCTGAGCAACCTGCGCGCCACGGCCTGGATGCACAAGCGCTTCGACGTCGACTACAACGGCTGGTGGATGTGCCTGATCCCACTCGATGTGATCCGCAAGGTGGGGTTGAGCCTGCCGCTGTTCATCAAGTGGGATGACGCCGAGTTCTGTTTGCGGGCCGGCAAAGCGGGCTTCCCGACCGTGTCCCTTCCCGGAGCCGCCGTCTGGCACATCCCGTGGATGGACAAGGACGACTCTCTGGATTGGCAGGCCTACTACCACCAACGCAATCGCTGGCTGGTTGCCCTGCTCCATTCCTCCTACCCACGCGGTGGCAGCCTGATCTCGCTGAGCCTGCGTGGCGATCTCAAGCAGTTACTCGCCATGCAGTACTCCGCGGTCGAACTCCGGCTGCAGGCCCTGGAAGACCTGCTCGACGGACCGGAACGGTTACATGCCGCCCTGCCCACCAGCCTGGCCAGGGTCCGAACGACCCGGGCAGGCTTCTCCGATGCCCGCGTCGAACGCGATCACGACGCCTTTCCCCCACCCCGGAGAGTGCAGGCAAAGCGAGGCAGGGCCCCGGAACTGCCCACGAACCGGGTCGCTTCCGCGCTCACCGCTGCTTCCGGTGCACTACGCCAGTTCCGTGGGGTCCGGGAGAGTTCGCGCGTGCATCCGGAAGCCTCGATCGCGGCAATGGACGGCCGTTGGTGGATGCTCTCGCGCTATGACTCGGCCCTGGTCACGACGGCCGACGGTACGGCTCAGTCGTGGTACCAGCGCGATCCCGAACAGTTCCGGTCGATGTTGCGCCGGTCCATCGCCTTGCACCAGCGCGCCGCGCGGGAGTGGCCGGCGCTGGCCGAGCGGTACAAGGCGGCCCTCCCGCAGCTGACGTCACCGGAGGCCTGGGACAAGACCTTCGGTCGCCCCGACTAGGCACGGCCGCAGCCGACCGAAACCCTTGACGCAGTCAAACTCTTCGGCGTCTCAGCGCTTGCGCAACAGGGTGAGGCCATCGGCAACCGGCAGAAGCACCGTCTCCCAACGGCTGTCGGCCACGAGTTCGTCATTGAGCGCGATCACTGCCTCGTCGTCGGCGCTGGTTTCGGCGCCACCGAGCACCCGGCCGCCGCGCAACATGTTGTCCAAGAGGACGAGCCCATTGCTCTGCATCCGAGGATGGAGCGCGGCGACGTACCCGGCGTACCCGGTCTTGTCCGCGTCGACGAAGGCGAAGTCGTACGTCGGCTCCTCCGGCAGCGCCGCCAAGGTTTGCCCCGCAGGTCCGATCCGAAGCTCGATCCGGTCGGAAACCCCGGCCAGTTCCCAGTAGCGGCGACCGATCGCGGTCCATTCGGCATTGATGTCAAGGCAGAGCAATGAGCCGTCCTCCGGCAGCGCTCGAGCCACTGCCAAGGCGGACAAACCGGTGAAAGTGCCGACTTCGATTGCCCGGCGGGCGTTGAGCGACCTGGCAAGCAGGGTCATGAATGCTGCCTGATCGGGCCCAATCTGCATGTTGACCTCGGGCAGCTGCGCGGTCTCGGCGATCAGTGCTGCCATCACTTGGTCGGGCGATTCCGAGTGCGCCAGGACGTAGGCGGACATGGCGGGGCTGAGCAGAGACGATCTCGGTGTCATAGCGTTTGATCATGGCCCTCGCTGTCGACCCACGACGAGATGATCCGATCCGATGACCACGATCGGGATCGTCGGGCTCGGCCTCATCGGGGGCTCGATCGCGCTGGCCGCCGCGCGGGCCGGCCACCCGGTCGTGGCTTGGGACCCCGACCCGGAAACGTGCGAACAGGCCCGTCAGCTGGGGCTGACGATCACCGAGGACTTCTCCGACGCAGGGTTGATCGTCCTCGCCTCGCCCATGCCCGCTTTGACCGAGGGCCTGACTGCCACGCTGGCCAGCGTCAGAGTCTCCGACACCGCCTTGATCACCGACGTCGGCTCAGTGAAGCAACCGGTCGCCGAAGCGATGCGCTCTGCGGGTTTGGCGCAGCGCTACATCGGCGGGCATCCGATGGCCGGCTCCGAACGCACCGGTTTCACCGCCGCCACCCCGGACCTGTTCACTGGTGCTCGATGGGTGCTCTGCCTGCACGATGACAACAGCGACGGCAATGCCGACGATGCCGACGAGGTCAGGCGGTGGCTGCACGTCGCGGCGCTGATCACCGACTTGGGCGCCGGCGTTGTCCCGATGTCTGCCGCCGAGCACGACGCCGCGACGGCGTTGGTCAGTGGCGTACCCCACCTGCTCGCCCTGGCGCTGGCGCGGGCGGCGGAAGTTTCCGGGCCCGCCATCCAGACGCTGGCGGCAGGCAGCTTCACCGACCTGACCCGGGTGGCCTCGAGCAGCCCGACGCTGTTGCATGCGGTCACCGAGGGCAACGCCCCTGCCCTACGTTCGGCCCTGCGGCTCGTCCTCAACCAACTCGACCAGCCATGGCCTGACCTCATCGAGCACGGGCACGCCGCGCGACACCGCGCTCTGGACAGGTCGGGGGGCGGTCAGCCTCCTGGTGGTTGCGAAACCGTGACCGTGTCGGGTGCTCGTGGCCTCTTGGAGCTTGGCCGGGCCGGTGCTGTGATCGAGACAGTCGATCCAATTGCTGGCGTGGTCGGCTACCGGCGTCCTGCACCCGGTCAGCCCTAGAGGTTTCCGCGGGCGTCCTGCTCGCGCTCGATGGCCTCGAACAACGCCTTGAAGTTGCCTTTGCCGAAGCCGAGCGAACCGTGCCGCTCGATCATCTCGAAGAAAACAGTGGGCCGGTCCCCGGTCGGCTTGGTGAAGATCTGCAGCAGGTAGCCGTCCTCATCACGATCGACCAGGATGCCCCGCCGCTGCAACTCCTCGACCGGCACCCTGACCTTGCCGATCCGCTCGCGCAACTCCGGGTCCTGGTAGTAGGAGTCCGGCGTGGTCAGGAACTCCACGCCTTCGGCGCGCATGGCATCGACCGTACGAAGAATGTCGTTGGTGGCCAACGCAAGATGCTGGACCCCCGGACCGCCGTAGAACTCGAGAAACTCGTCGATCTGAGACTTCTTCTTCGCGATCGCTGGCTCGTTGAGCGGGAACTTGACCCGGTGGTTGCCGTTGGCCACGACCTTCGACATCAGCGCCGAATAGTCGGTGGCGATGTCGTCGCCGATGAATTCCGCCATGTTCACGAAACCCATGACCTCGTTGTAGAAGCCGACCCACTCGTCCATCCTGCCCAGTTCGACGTTTCCGACGACGTGGTCCAGGGCCTGGAAGAGCCGCTTGGGAGCGCCGTCCCGCTTCACGTAGCCCGACGTACGGGCGATGAAGCCGGGGAGGTACGGGCCGCGGTATCGGGACCGGTCGACGAGGGTGTGCCGGGTGTCCCCGTACGCGGTGATCGCGGCCGTACGAACGGTGCCGTGCTCGTCGGAGAGGTCGTGCGGCTCGACAATGATGGTGGCGCCCATCGCCCGGGCCCGCGCGACGCATTTGTCCACATCGGGGACCTCGAGGGCGATGTCGCTGACCCCGTCACCATGGACTCGGTGATGGTCGAGCATAGGGCTGTCTTGAGCCACACCGCCGGTGATCACGAAGCGGCAGGAACCGCTCGTGAGCACGTAGGCCTTGTGGTCGCGGTTGCCGGTCTCCGGCCCGGAGTAGGCGACCAGATCCATCCCGAACGCGGAGGCATAGAAGTGCGCCGTCTGGGTGGCGTTGCCGACGATGAAGGTGACCGCGTCCCAGCCGGTCACCGGGAAGGGATCAGTCGCCGCGTCGTAGTCCACGAGTCCGACGAGCTGCTTGAGCTGGTCAGCACTCAAATCGGCTGCGCGCTCGCCTGGCGTGAGATCGATACGGGAGAGGTCCACACTCATAACAGGAGAATCCCTGACTCTGGCTCAGTGGACAACCTAGTCGTTGAAGACTCGCCAAACTGCGCAATCAGCTTGGCCGCATGCCGCGTCTGATAGACAATGTGCCCGACCCGGTGGTGCGCGCAGTGGTTACAGGGCACCCACGGTGAGTTCCAAGATCTGCGTGACAACCTCGCGACCGCCTGCTTGATCACCGTTGGCAAGGATGACGGCAACGATCAATCCATCAATTACTGTGGCGGCCAATTCACCCGACTCCCCCTCCTGCTGGACGCTTATGACGAGGCCCTCAGTGCCACCGACGTCGATCTGCTCGGGTGCGGTCCCATACTCATCCTCCAACTTGGCCCGGAGACCCTCGAGGCCAAGACCCTCGGTGTCCTCACGCGCTGCGATCCCTAACTCCAGGTCCGGATTGCTCGCGGCCACGTACTGACAACTCCCCGGCCCATCTGCCGATATCTCCAGGGCCTCGCCAAAAGCAGCGCTCACATCCTCAACGGTGACCAGCGAGCAGACGTCGACGTCCGCAGCGGGCGAGCTGGAGGGGTCGTCGGTCCCGCTGTCCGGCGAACTGGTGGCGGCGGGGGTGCCGCCGTCAGGCGCGCGCGAGTCACGGTCAGTGGTGACATCTGATGAGGTGGTCGACCCTCCGCCGCCGCATGCCGAGAGGCTGAGAAACAGCGCGATTGCGAGGCCGGCAGCGCAACGGGAAAATCGGGGAGTCAACACAGGAACCGCTTTCGTTCAATCGGGGGCAATTGACCCTAGCGGGCGGTGTGCCAACCTTGACCCGTGGGCGATGAAATCGAGGCGGCGGAGTACACCCGCGAACATCGTCGTGAGTACCGCGCCAAGGTGCGGACCTGCCTGGACGTCTTCGAGCGGATGCTGGCCCAGTCGCGCTTCGATTTCGAGAGACCACTGACCGGCATGGAGATCGAGTTCAATCTCGTCGATGCCGACTGGCAGCCGGCGATGTCGAATGCTGCCGTGCTCGAACAGATCGCCGATCCCGCGTACCAGACCGAGATCGGCGCGTACAACATCGAGTTCAACGTCCCGCCGCGTCGACTGCCCGGCACCAGCGCACTGGAACTCGAGGCGCACCTGCGAGCCAGCCTCAACGCCGCCGAGATCAAGGCCAACTCGCAGGGCGCGCACATCGTGATGATCGGGATCCTGCCGACCGTTATGCCCGAGCACTTCGAAGGCGCCTGGATGAGCCCGTCCACCCGGTACGAGGCGCTGAACGCCTCGATCTTCAGCTCGCGCGGTGAGGATCTGCTCATCGACATCCCTGGCCCGGAACCGCTCACGATCCAATCACCGTCGATTGCACCGGAATCGGCTTGTACGAGCGTGCAGTTGCACCTGCAGGTCGCCCCGAACGACTTCGC
>JACCUF010000294.1 GCA_013811975.1 Geodermatophilaceae bacterium
AACACGGTGGGGTGTGAAGGTACCCGGTTAGATCACAAAATCGCACTCGGACGGCGGCGTATGCGGGTGGTCAGTCAGTTCTTCCGAGGTCCGGGCGGAGGTCAGGTCACGGTCGTGATGCAGAACGGGTGTCCGGCAGGGTCGAGCAGCACGCGCCATCGAGGGTCCGGTTGCGGGTGAACTTCGATAGCGCCCAGGCTCAAGGCTCTGGCGGTCGGCTTGTCTAGATATGGACCAGCCGAGAGGTCGAGGTGAACGATGGACGTTCCCGGCCAGGTCGGGGGAATGTAGGGAGTTACTCGCTGTGCGACGAGCGTGGCTCCGGGGACCTGCGCGCCGGCGCTGTCGGCGTTCTGCCAGAGCAGTTCGCCACCGAGCAGATCGAGGTAGAAGGCGACGAGGGCCGATGGGTCCGGACAGTCCAACGAAAGTCCAACTACGTGGAGTTCGTCTCTGTCGTCACTGGGCACGCCATGAACGCTATCGGCGAGGGCCCATCTGAGCATCCGACTTCGGCAAGAGTCGATGCGTTCGCTCAGTCCAACGGACTAGGGAGGACCGGCATGCTTCGGCGCTCGAAGAGGTCTGCGGGTCGGGCCCAGCCGAGGGTCTTGCGAGGTCTGGCGTTGATCTCTGCTGCGACGGCGGCGAGCCTGTCCGCGGTGTGGCCGCGCAGGTCGGTGTGTTTGGGGAAGTAGTCGCGCAGCAGGCCGTTCATGTTCTCGTTGCTGCCGCGCTGCCAGGGGCTGTGCGCGTGACAGAAGTAGACGGTCATACCGGTCTTGCGGGTCAGCTCGAGGTGACCGGACATCTCCTTGCCCTGGTCCCACGTCAGCGAGCGGCGCAACGGTGGCGGCATCGCGCCGAAGACGCTGATCAGCGCGTCACGCAGCGCGACTGCGGAGCGGTCGTGGCCGAGGTGGACGAGCACGAGCTGGCGGGTGGTGCGTTCGACCCAGGGTGCCGATCGCGGAACGGTTCCCGGTGCCGACGATGTAGTCACCCTCCCAGTGCCCGACCTCGACACGATCGGCAACCGCCTGTGGCCGGTCGTCGATCATCGTCATCGACACCAGATGCCCACGGCGGCGAGCATCCGGGCGTTGGTGTGGACGGCGGCGGCGCCGTCGGGTGCGTAGCGGCATGCAGGTGCGGTCGCGCACGACGCCACTGCTCGGGTCGTATAAGGCTTGATAGATCGACTCGGTCACCAGTTGCCGGGCCGGGTTGTCGGTGTACTCGACGGATAGAGCGCGGCTGACCTGCTCCGGACTCCACCGCAGCGCAAGCAGTTGCTGCACCCGCACACGCAGGGCCTCGTCTTGGTCGACCCGGCGTACGCGGTGGCGGCTGCGCCGCTGGGCGGCGGATCGGTGCGCGTCTGAGGGCCGGTAGCGACCGACTGGATCGGCGTTGCGGCGCAGCTCGCGGCTGATGGTGGACGGGCTTCGGCTCAACTCGGCTGCGATCGCCCGAACCGTTGAACCGGTCCGTCGCAGGTCCGAGATCGCGATGCGCTCGTCCTCGGACAAGTAGTGCGCCGAGATCGATGTCGTCCGATTCGTGGTGATCACTGGCGGATAGTGCAGCGTCCGCCCGCCGGTGGCCGGGATGTCACGCCCGTAGCGCCATCGTGTCCCGGTCCGTCGATTGATCCCGGCGACACGACACGCCTCGCTGTTGCTCACACCCTGGGCGATCAGGCGCTCGAACGCTCGGCGCACCTCCGTCAACGCCACCCCAGGACGGCCATGCGGGCTTACACCCATTCGCAACTCCTGACCTCAGGTGTTGCGACGTTGACTGGAATCCGCCCGTCAGGGTGGGGCCAGATCGGGTTGACATCGTCAATGAGCCCGAGCTGTCCAGCCGCGCTATGCGGGACTTGCCGGACCCGCCTGCTCGTCCATGGAAACGGGCAACGGGGAGCGGCGGAACGTTCAGCTACAACCCGGATGGTCACGTCCTCACCCAAGAGCAGTACTACATCCACCGCGAAACAGCCTGGGGATCGGTGCAGCTACGGCCTGTGCTGCTCGATGCCCTCGCTCGCCTGATTGACGGCTGACCCTCCCAGCTCCCGGATCGTCCTCAACGCGTTGGCCGGCACCTGCCCCGTCGCCAACCCGGCCGCGCAGACAGCCGGGAGCATCAGCACCTTCGCCTGCGCTTCATTCATGCACTCCTTCTAGCTGGTCAGCTCGTCGCCGTTCTGCCGCCGGTGGCGCTGCCCGCGATCCTGATCCCTGGGCCTGCCCAACTCCTTCCTGCGCTCGGTCTCTTGGTGACATCTGTGCTCCAGCGTGCCCTC
>JACCUF010000312.1 GCA_013811975.1 Geodermatophilaceae bacterium
GGCGCTCTCGGTGCCCACGACGATCAATGCCTCGCGAACGGCACCGGGTGGCAACGCGTCCAGCATCGGGTCGGTATCAAGAATTAGCGCGTCAATGACCCCGGCTATCGATTCCCTGGTCTCGGTCGGGACCGGAAACTGTCCAGAAGTCTCCTCGAAGATCGCTACACTGACCAGCACGTTCAAGCCCGGGACGGCCCCGGAAGCCAAGTTGCAGACGACATCCTCCGGCGTCTCCGCGGTCTGCTCGGGCTCCTCGGTCTGTGCGGGCTCCTCGGTCTGTGCGGTCTGCACGGGCTGCTCGGCCTCGGTCGTGCGCTGGGGGTCGCCGACCGCGGTGGCCGCGCCGCCGAGCGTGGTGGTGCACCCGCACAGCAGCGCCACGGCCAGCCCGATGAGGGCGAGCACCGTTCGCGCTCCTGGTGATCTCGTCACGCTGGTTCAGATGCCCTGCGCGAAGGAACGGTTCCGCTTCGCGCGGTCGCGCGGTCGCTATCGCGCGCAGCCGGGGGAATGCGGATCGCCGGATGGGCCGGATCGTCATAGCGCAGCACCACGTCCGCCGATCGTAGGGGATCGACCGCGGCGGAGTAGTCGTCGTAGGCCGGCAGCGTCCACTGCCACTCTTCGGGCGTACGGCGACGCCGCGCGGCCGAGCTGAGTGCCAGGTGGATCGTGTAGTCGAAAGGAAGATCGCGGCCGAGCAGCAGCTCCCCGCTGATCAACAGGATCAAGCCTGGTTCGACGACCTGCGGCGGATCGCGAGTTGCCCGGTTGGAGAGCGGGTCGCGCAGGGATGGGAGGAAGACCCCATTGCCGCCGGGGCCGACCGGAACCAGCACCTCTCGGCGCAGCGCGTCGGTGTCCAGCCAGCCGTTGGCGAAAGACTGGAGGTCCGTACGGCCGTACTCCAGCCGCAGCGCCGCGTCCCGCCAGAACGTTTCGGCCGGGATGTGTACGACCGGGCGGCCGAGTACCCGCAGCGGCCCGACCAGCGACTCGGCGAAGGCGCCAGGATCTGCGGCACGGGGCCCGTCGATCGCGACCCGCAAGGCCGCACCCGGCACCTCGATGTCGATCCGACCCCGGTCACGGATCGTGCTGGCTACGCCGGACCAGTCGACGATCTCGGCGGCCAGTTTGTCCGGGAGCGTTACCGAGTCCACCGGCTGGAACCTCGAAGGCGGAACGGCCCTACCTGGGTTCTGAGTTGCTCGGCCGATGGTCAGTCCCCGGTTGCCCCGTCGATGCGCTCACGCAGCAGATCGGCGTGCCCGTTGTGCCGGGCGTACTCCTCGATCATGTGCAGATAGATCCAGCGCAAGCTGATGTCGGCGCCCGATCCCGAATGGCCGAGGATCGTGTCCAGGTCCTCGGTCCGAGCGCAGAAGGCCCTCGACCGCTCGACAGTTCGACGGAACGCGGCCACGTCGTCGGCCAGCACCGCGTCCCCGAGCCGGTCGAAGTCGCCGTCGGGATCGTCCTCGGAGTAGAAGATCGGCGCGATCTCCCCGTCCACCAGATCGTTGTTGAACCAACTCTCGACCTCGGCCATGTGCCGCACCAGGCCGAGCAGGGTCAACGTCGACGGCTCGCAGGACCTGGTCTTGAGCTGCTCCTCGGTCAGCCCTGCACACTTGAGCAGCAGCGTGTCCCGGTGATAGTCCAGCCACCCGTCGAGCATCGGCCGCTCGGGGGCGGTCGTGCCCATCTTCTGCCGGTCGGTCGCGAACAGGTTTTCCGACGTCGTCATGGCACAGACGCTAGGCGCAACCTCTGACCAACGGCGACTGCATCGTTCCCTGCCATTCCAAACTCAAGATCATGAGCGCCCGAGGCCTAGTCGCACTAGACCCAGGGCGGTCACGATCAGGGGGGGTCGATCCAGTGGGCCATTCTCAGTCCGTCATCATCGGAGGCGAGAGCGTCGGCGAGGTGGTCCAGGACCGCCAAGACTGCCGCACTGTCGGTGACTCGGTGGCCAGCGGCGGTCGGTCCCGCTCCCACCTTGATTCCGACATCGTCCGGACCGAGCACGGCGAAGGCGTCCTCGTCGGTCACGTCGTCGCCGAGGTAGACGATCGCGGCGGCACCGACCTCGTCGGCCAGTCGCCGCAGCGCCACCCCCTTGTCGGCCCGGACGACCGCAATTTCGACGACTT
>JACCUF010000324.1 GCA_013811975.1 Geodermatophilaceae bacterium
CGCAGATAGTCGAGGAACCGTCCACGTCGCTGCCCAGTGAAGAGCTGCCCGTGGTCGGATGCCGGTAGCTCCCAGAGGCTGTCCACGTCGAGGTCGGTGGCGTTGTGGAGGTACGCCACCCCGGCCACCTGTCAAGATTCGCCGTACCCATCCAGTTGGCAGACATCGTCGGTCCCGTCCAGCAGGTTGGCACGGGTCCACTGCTTGAGCTCCACCACGACGTACGACGGCGTGCCATGTTTGGGGTGCACGCCGGCCAGCACGACATCGGCTCGCTTGCTCGTCAGCGGCAGCTGGTACTCGACGAGGGCCTCGACATCGCCGAGCCCCGCCTCCATGAGGTCGGCGGACAAGACGTCGAGACTTCGCTCCCAGGAACGACTCTCACTCGGCGGCGCAGCTCGACCGAGCCGGTGCCGGTACTGCTCAGACAGGACCGGCACGAGAGTTCCACCCTCGATCTGCGAGCGCAGGCGCGCAACAGACGCGCGATACAGCGGCACGACAACCCCAGGAAGGCATGACTGGCTTCCCGTGACGGGTGGAGGCTTGTCTCAGCAGACGCGCCTGTCGGGCCGCAACGGACTCACGGGCCGATCGTAGCCACTTTCTGGGGCCGCGAGCCAGATTGGCGTCATCCGACACCCTGAGCTCCCCGTGCTCGATCGACGAGCCAGCGTAGTCGACTCCTAGTGCTTCCAAATCAACCGGTCGGCTGATAGAACGGCCCGGTGCGCCAAGCCGAGTTCAGCCGCCTGGTTCGTCGCTCGGCCATGTCGTGGCTTGATCAACGCCGGGTCGACCTCGTCACGCAGACGTTCCTCGCGTCGTTCGAGTACGACGGTCACAGCCTCCCGCTCATGGACCGGCAGCGCGGCATCCGCAAACCTGCCGGCATGGAGGCTGCCCTGTCCATCCGGACCGTCTTCACCGAGCCGGGCGGGACCCCGCCGTACGCCGACGCCGCGGGCCCAGATGGCCTGATCCGCTACAAGTACCGGGGCAACGACCCGCTTCACCCCGAGAACAAGGCGCTGCGCCGCGCGTATCTGGACGGCCTGCCTCTCATCTGGTTCGTCGGCATCGCCCCCGCCCAGTACAAGCCGGTGTACCCGGTCTGGATCGTCGGTGACGAACCTGAGCAGTTGCAGTTCGCCATCGCGCTGGATCAGGGACAACGCCTCATCAAGCCCGGCGAAGACATAGGGGCGGACACCAAGCGCTACATGGAGCGGCTCAACCAGGTCCGGCTGCACCAGCCGATGTTCCGGGCGCGCGTGTTGGCGGCCTACGACTCGCATTGCGCCCTCTGTCGACTGGGGCACGTCGAGCTTCTCGATGCGGCCCACATCATCCCGGACGGACGACCCCACGGGGATCCCGTCGTCCCCAACGGCCTGGCGATGTGCAAGATCCACCATGCGGCATACGACCGAAACATCCTCGGTGTGCGTCCCGACCTCGTCGTCGATGTCCAGCAGGACATCCTCGACGAGATCGACGGACCGATGCTCCGGCATGGGCTGCAGGAGATGAAGGGTCTGAGGATCACTGTCCCCTCCAGCCGCCGAAGCCGACCGGACAGGATGCGTCTGGAGGAACGCTACGAGGAGTTCCGAAGGTAGTCATGGACCCACCCAGTTGGTCGATGGGCACCACCCACACCCTCCCGTCCGCGGCTTCGGCGATCAGGTCCGCCTCCCAGCTCACCCGCTCGCTCGCGATAGTGGAAGACACGGCAGTCTGAGGCTCGCGCCCGGAAGGCGTCGTCGGCACCGTTGGTACGTCGTGCGATCGTCGCCAGCGGAGTTGGCTGAGCGGAGACCTGCGCATAGGCGGCCAAGAATCGGCGCAACCGCTATAGGTCGCCACCCCGCCGCGCAGGGCTTGCGGATGAATTCGCGCAAACGCCCCGCCCGCGAGCGCAGCATGTTAGTCTCCGGGCACGGCCCGCTACTTGAGGTAACCAGTCAGTTACAGAGTGGAGGCGTTCGTGCCATCGTCGTGTCCACCTTGGAGGACCTCATGCTCGGTCGAAACCTGCGTCGCACCCTCGTCCTGCTCGCCGCAACGGCACTGGCCGCCGGCACCGTCGGCACCGCCCCAGTCGCCGCTGAGGCGGACGAACCCGGACCCTCCTGGCC
>JACCUF010000343.1 GCA_013811975.1 Geodermatophilaceae bacterium
TCAGTCATCGGTAGCCGATTCTTGCGCACGGGTCCGGGCCTCGGCCGCAGCCGCGACCACCTTCACCGCATCGATATTCGCTCCCGGGTCGTGAACCCGCACACCCCAAACTCCGAGCTCGGCGACCATCGTCGTGATCGCCGCGGTGGCGTCGTCGCGCTCATCCGGAGGCCGAGCGCGGCCGGACTCGTCGACCAGCAGCCGGCCCAGAAACGCCTTGCGGGAGGCGCCGATCAGCACCGGGAGCGAGAGGTCGAGCAGAACCTCGAGACGGTCGAGCAGCGCCCAGTTGTGCTCGGCCGTCTTCGCGAATCCGAGCCCGGGATCGAGAATCAGCTGATCGACCCGTACCCCGGCCGCGAGTGCGGTGTCGACCCGTTCGCGAAGCTCGTCCCGTACGTCGACGACCACGTCTGAATAGGAGGCCAACGTGGCCATGTTCCGGCTGTGCCCACGCCAGTGCATGAGTACCCATGGGCAGCCGGCTTCGGCCGCGACCCCGGCCATGTCCGGGTCGGCCAGTCCGCCGCTGACGTCGTTGACGCCGGCTGCCCCGGCATCCAGCGCAACGCTGGCCACGGCAGCCCGGGTGGTGTCTATGGTCGTGGATAGGCCCGCGGCGGCAAGCTCGGTGATCACCGGCAGGACCCGTCGGATCTCCTCGTCAGCCGGAACCCGATCCGCGCCGGGGCGGGTGGACTCACCGCCCACGTCTACGACATCGGCCCCTGCCGCGGCCATGGCCAGCCCGTGCTCGACGGCGTCGATGATGCCCGAGAAACGGCCACCATCGGAGAAGGAGTCCGGTGTGACATTGAGGATGCCCATCACGAGACACCGATCGGGGGCGGGCAGCCCGATCGGCCGGGGCCGCGATGCCGCGCCCCTCGATGGCACTAGCGTCCGAGGATGAGGCTCATCGCCTCGGCGCGGGTGGTCTGATTGGTCTTCAGGATGCCGCGTACGGCCGAGGTCACCGTTCGCGAACCCGGCTTGCGGACGCCACGCATCGACATGCAGAGGTGCTCACATTCCATGACAACGATCGCGCCGCGGGGCTTGAGCCGCTCAACGAGTGCATCGGCGACCTGCGAGGTCAGCCGCTCCTGGACCTGTGGCCGCCGCGCGTAGAGATCGACCAGCCGTGCCAGCTTGGACAGTCCGGTGATCTCGCCGGAGGTGTTCGGTACGTAGCCGACGTGCGCCACGCCGTGGAAAGGCGCGAGGTGGTGCTCGCAGACGCTGTAGAGCTCGATGTTCTTCAGGATGACCATCTCGTCGTGGTTCTCGTCGAAGGTCGTGGTGACAACATCATCGAGTTCCTGATGCAGGCCGGCAAACATCTCCCGGTAGGCCCGAGCGACCCGGGCCGGGGTCTCGATCAGCCCGGGCCGGGTGGGGTCCTCACCGACGGCGATCAGGAGTTCGGCGATGGCGGCCTCGGCCCGAACCTGGTCGAAGTGCGCGCCCGGTGGGACCATCTTGTTCACTGAGTGCTCAGGCAGGTGGTCACTCCGCAGTCACTCCCGCGAGCCGGCCGCCGACGTTGCTTCATCGCGCTGACCGGAGCCGACCTCACCGTTCGTCCGAGCCGCATCCGGCAGATGCGCCGAGCCGTTCAGACTCGCCCGCTCAGCCGGAGTCAGCACCGGTGGCAAATCGGAGGGAGCCCGCTTGCCGAAGCCTTCGTAGGGCGCCATGGATGGTCGCTTGGACACGCCCTCGGCGATCCGGCCCATGTCCTCGCGGGTCAGCGTCTCCTTGTCCATCAACTCGAGCACCATGCTGTCCAGGACCGGGCGGTACTCGACCAGGATGTCCCAGGCCTCGTCGTGGGCGAGCTCGATCAGAGCCCGGATCTCGGCGTCTATGTCGGCTGCAACGGCATCGGAGTACTCCCGCGCATGGCCCATGTCGCGGCCCATGAACGGCTCCGCGTCGCCGGTCCCGTACTTCACCGCACCCAACTTCGCGCTCATGCCGTACTCGACGACCATCGCGCGGGCCATCTTGGTGGCCTTCTCGATGTCGTTTCCGGCGCCCGTGGTGGGCTCGTGGAAGACGAGTTCCTCAGCCGCCCGACCGCCGAGGGCATAGGCCAGGGTATCGATCATCTCCGAGCGGGTCTGGGTGTACTTGTCCTCGGTCGGAAGTACGAGGGTGTGGCCCAGGGAACGGCCGCGCGGAAGGATCGTCACCTTGTGCACCGGGTCGAGGTTGGGCAGCGCGTACGCGACCAGCGCGTGCCCGGCCTCGTGGTAGGCGGTGACCTTCTTCTCCTTCTCGCTCATCGCCCGGGTCTTGCGCTCCGGCCCGGCGATGACCCGGTCGATCGCCTCTTCGAGGAAGTAGTCACTGATCACGGTCTGGTTGTGCCGCGCGGTCAGCAACGCGGCCTCGTTGATCACGTTGGCCAGGTCGGCCCCCGTGAAGCCCGGGGTACGGCGAGCCACTGTGTCGAGGTCCAGCCCGGGAGCGAACGGCTTGCCTTTGGCATGCACGCGCAGGACCGCTTTACGGCCCTCGAGATCTGGGCGATCGACGGCGATCTGCCGGTCGAACCGGCCGGGACGCAGCAGTGCCGGGTCGAGGATGTCGGGACGGTTGGTGGCGGCGATCATGATGACGCCGCCCTTCACGTCGAAGCCATCCATCTCCACGAGCATCTGGTTCAGGGTCTGCTCGCGCTCGTCGTGGCCACCGCCCATGCCGGCGCCACGGTGCCGCCCGACGGCGTCGATCTCGTCGATGAAGATGATCGCCGGCGCGTTCGCCTTCGCCTGCTCGAAGAGGTCCCGAACTCTTGAAGCGCCGACCCCGACGAACATCTCGACGAAGTCTGATCCGGAGATCGAGTAGAAGGGCACCCCCGCCTCACCGGCTACGGCGCGGGCGAGCAGGGTCTTGCCGGTCCCAGGCGGGCCGAAGAGCAGGACGCCTTTGGGGATCTTGGCGCCAACGGCCTGAAACTTCGCCGGAGCCTCGAGGAAGTCCTTGATCTCCTCGAGTTCCTCGATCGCCTCGTCCGCACCGGCTACGTCGGCGAACGTCGTCTTCGGGGTCTCCTTGCTGACCAGCTTGGCCTTGGACTTCCCGAAGCTCATGACGCCTCGGCCGCCGCCGCTCTGGGAGTTCATGAACCAGAACAGGAGGAAGATCAGCAGTACGAAAGGCAGCAGGCTGAGCAGGATCGAGACGAAGATGTTGTCCGAACTGACCGAGGTGTCGAACTCCGCTCCCGACCCCTCGGCGTCGCGGACGAGCTCGAACACCTCGTCGGAGGCTTCCAGTGGGTAGGAAGCGGTGATCTTGGTCGTGCCGTCGACGGCCCTGTCCAAGGTCAATTCGAGGGTCTGTTCCTTGTCATTGATGGTCGCCTCGGAGACATTGCCGGACTCCAGCTGTCTCAGAGCCACTGATGTCTTTACCTCGGTGAAATCGCCATCACCGCTGAACAGCGGCTGGACGACGAAGAACAGCAGGACCCCAAGCCCTATCCACAGCCAGGGCGATCTGAGCACTTTTTTGCGTTCCATCGTGATGCCGAATCCGAAGGTGGATCGGGGTCGGCGTCCCTCCTGCTCTTGTGGGCCCGAAGGCTTGTCTCGCGCCGCAACCCGACGCTGTGGAGCACAGTGCTTTTCCGGCTCCTACCGCGTGCAGAACTCTACCCCGCGGCG
>JACCUF010000351.1 GCA_013811975.1 Geodermatophilaceae bacterium
ACAATCCTGCGGCCACCCGAAGGGCAGCCAGCGGCGGGTCGGCCGGGTCGACATCTAAAAGGTGGAGGGGGTCAATCTTCAAGGCGGCAGCCAACGGTGGCACGAACCTCGGCTGAGGCCGCTCGAAGCCCATCTCCCACTGGCGGATTCGGTAGGGACTGGACAGGCCCAGCTGCAGCGTTAGGTCCTCTCGAGACAGCCCGGCGGCTTCGCGTGCCGCGAGTAGGCGGTCCCCGCGGAATGCTGGCTGCGCCACTGGTTGTCGTCAACCCTTCGTCTTCGGCTTGTGTGGGCGCCCTCTCCGGGCGCTCGCACCATATCGACGGCGGCGTTCGTGGTTGTCCAATTTGCCGCTGTGCGCAATACAACGACGGTGCGCCCTTCCCCGAACGACACACCATCAACCTGACGCCGGGCCGCCGGGCCGACTAAAGGCAAACCTAGGCCTGAGGCCCCTCATACAGGTTTCCAGGGTTTCCTGGGATTGCAACTCCGATTCTCGTGGTGGTTCGGTCAGCCCCAGTAGCCCTGGCGACCGGCGCAGCGTCAGGCCTGGTGCTGCCTGCCTTGACCGTCTGGGGCGGCTTTCTGACCGCTGCTGCTGCTGATGATGCTGATGACGACGACCGACTCCAGCACACGGATCGAAGGCCACGTCGGCCGGCGGCGACGTTGCTGCATCTGCAGGCGCTGCGTGCTGTCGGACCCGGCTGTCACCCTGCAGATGAGACCCGCACCGGCGGGGGAAGGGGAGCGCGATGAGGATCGAACGGCATTACAGCGCCTGGCGGTTGGTCTGCGCGGTGCCTGCGATCCTGACCAGCGCCATGCTTGTTACGGTCGCCTTCGGTTGGTTGGGGAAATTCACTTTGCTGGGTCTGGTCGCCTGGCTGGCTGCCGGAGCGCTGTTGGGCCTGCCCAGCCTGGAGCGGGCCGCCGTACGCATCGGATATCGCTTCCACGGGCCGGCCCTGCCGGATCGGGACTGGATGCGTTGGCTGCAGTCCTCGGTGGAGTCCCGCTGCCAGCTCCAGGCAGGACGTTTCGACTGGTACGTGCGCCGAGACGCCGAGCCGAACGCTTTCGCAATTGGTCGCCGCTCGGTCGCAGTGACCAGCGGATTCCTGCAGCTGCTCTACTCCGGGCGGCTTACCCAGGACCAGGCGGTCGCGGTCGGCGTCCACGAGGCTGGTCATCACCTGACCGGCGGAGCCCGATACGGGCTGGCGATTGACTGGCTGAGCTGGCCATGGCGGGCCGGCTATCGGCTGGTCATGCGCATGTACGCGGTGATGCCGTTCGCTGAGGCGGGGAAGCTGTTGATGCCGGTGGTGTTCGTCATCGCTGCGGTGATGCTCGTCCAGGAGGACGCACCGCCCAAGCAGGTCGTCCCGGTCCTGGTCCTGCTGATCGTTGTGGCTCTGGGCGCCTTCGTTGCCCCCTTTGCAGACGCCGCATTCGCCCGCGCCAGTGAGCACGGCGCCGACGCCTACGCCGCCCGGCTGGGAGTCGGGTCAGACTTGGCCAACGGCCTGGCCCTGGTTGCGCCGTGCCGACGAGTGGGTCCGCTGGCCAGGCTGCGAAACAGCCATCCGGCCACGAGTTCTCGGCTGCGGCGCCTGGAAGCGGCGACATCTGCGGCTGCCAGGTCCTGACGCTCGCGGGTGTTCGCGTTGTCCCTGCCAGTGCCTACCGGCTGGGGGAGCCCGGGGCGTCGCGGGGTGCCCGCGGTGGGGTCCGGCGCTGCTCATGTTCGATGCTGCGCTGCAGCGCGGCTAGCCCGGTATCGGGACGATTGGCCGGAAGGGAGACGTGGTTCCGCAGGTACTCCCGCAGGTAAGGGAGATCGATAGGTCGACCGTTTCACCGGATGCCCCACTCAAGGCTCATATCCCTGAGCCTGTGGATAACCGGCGATGGCACCAGCACCGGTACCGGCGCCGGCAAACGTCGGCCGGAGGTCAAACGGAGGTCAAACGGAGGTCGCTGTGGTAGGCGGAGGTCACGCGGGCGTCGGCCGGAGGTCAGCGGAGGTCAAACGGAGGTCGAGCGAAGTCGAGCGGAGGTCAAACGGAGGTCGCTCCGGACAGTGGATGGCATGAGACAACCACCTGAACGTGACGCCGCTGATCCTGTCCTTGGCTTACCTGAAGCCGGGACGAACCTCGGACAGACTCCGAGACCGTCTGGCCAGGCCAATCCAGTGACTGACCTGTTTTGCGTCTGACTTCGTGACACAGATCGGCGTGTCTATCAGACAACATCCGAAGGATCCTCCGACCTCACGGAGAGGATCTGATCATGTCCGAGTCCGAGCGTGTAGCAGGGCGTGCCGGCAGGCGTGCGAAGCGGTTTTTGACCCCATCCCAGAAGTACGAGATCTGGTTGCAGCTGGTTCGTCAGGAGGTGACGATCGCCGAGGCCGCGGCCGCGGAGCGGGTCGATCGGTCCACGG
>JACCUF010000412.1 GCA_013811975.1 Geodermatophilaceae bacterium
TGTCCCGTAACGGGCGCCGCTCCGGGCTCACCTTTGCTCCGGAGGGCGGGAGTGAGCGGCTGCGCAAGGTGATCAACAAGATGGTGTCCCAGGAGGACCTCATCCGTACGGTCTCCACCGCGTACGCCAACGGCTGGCGCCAGGTGAAGCTCTATTTCATGTGCGGCCTGCCGACCGAGACCGACGAGGACGTCCTCGAGATCGCCGCCATGGCCCGCGAGGTCATCAAGGCCGGGCGGGCCGCCAGCGGGCACAAGGACATCCGCTGCACGGTCTCCATCGGCGGCTTCGTCCCGAAACCGCACACCCCGTTCCAGTGGGCCGCCCAGGCTGACCACGAGACCATCGACCGGCGGCTGAAGCTGCTGCGCACGGCGATCAACTCCGACCGCAGTGTCGGTCGAGCGATCGGGGTCCGCTACCACGACGGCAAGCCCGGCATCGTCGAAGGACTGCTCTCCCGCGGGGACCGCCGGATCGGTGCGGTCATCGAAGAGGTGTGGCGCCAGGGCGGACGCTTCGACGGCTGGAACGAGCACTTCAGCTACGACCGCTGGATGGCCGCCTGCGCGCAGGTTCTGCCGTCGTACGGGCTCGACGTCGACTGGTACACCACCCGCGAGCGCACCGAGCACGAGGTGCTGCCCTGGGATCACCTGGACTCGGGACTGGACAAGGAATGGCTCTGGGCCGACTGGCAGGACGCCCTGTCCGAGCAGGAGCAGGACGACTGCCGCTGGACACCCTGCTTCGACTGCGGTGTCTGCCCCGGAATGGGCACTGACATTCAGATCGGCCCCACCGGCGTGAAACTGCTCCCGTTGACGCCCGTCTCCGCCTCCACGTGAGCGCGGGCGACGGCTCCGGCGTCTGGGCCCGAATGCTGGCGGTCGTGGCCGGAGCCCGAATGCTGGCGGTCGTGGCCGAGAATGCGCGTGCCGAGGGGCTGCGCTTACGTAGTCGTCCACCCCAGTCCCGCTCACCGATGAGACCGGTCAACCGCGGCTTTGCCCATCGCATGCCACGACACGCGGCTGCGCTGCCCGGCGCGTCGGTGCATCAGGTAGGCAAAGCGCACTGCGACCGGCCGCAAGTTCGGATCTGATGGGTACGCGCCAGCCGGACGGGCCGCCCCCGCCGCCGACCGTCCAGCGGTTGCGGATCAGGTACGCCAAGCGCGGCCGCCTGCGATTCGTTTCCCACCGCGATTTCGCTCGGGCATTCGAGCGGGCCCTGCGTCGATCCGGTGTGCCCATGGCCTTCTCTGCGGGGTTCAGTCCGCATCCGAAGATCTCCTATGTCGGCGCGGCTCCCACAGGGTCGGCAAGCGAGGCGGAATACCTCGAGATCGGGCTGCAGACCGAATCTGATCCCGAACAGGTACGGGCGGCTCTGGACAAGGCGCTGCCGGAGGGGCTGGACATTCTCGAGGTTCTGCCATCCGGGCCCGGTGGGCTGCCGGAGCGAATCGGGGCCTCGCACTGGCGGATCGAATTGCCCGGGCTCGCCGCGCAGGCGCTGGCGGGGGCACTGGCCGAGTTCCTTGCCCAGGAGAGCGTGATTGTGGAGCGGGTGACGAAGAAGGGGCTGCGCCGACTGGACGCCCGCGCGGCCGTCCTTTGCGCCTCGGTTGAGCGGCCAGGCGGAGCCCGGGACCACCTGGGCCCGGGTAAGAGTGCTGAGAACGACGACTGTGCGATACTTGATCTGGTTGTAGCGCAGGTCAGCCCTGCAGTACGACCCGACGATGTGCTCACCGCTCTCGGTGCCGTCGCCGGACTGGATGAGCCGCTCACTTCGCGTTCGACGCGGCTCGCCCAGGGACGGCTCGACGGCACCACCGGAGTGCTGACCGATCCGCTCGATCCCGACCGTGCCGCCGCTGCCAGAGACGGTGCACCAGGCGAGACCTGATCGCAGAACGGTTGACGAGTTGTCGTCGGCAACAATCGAGTGCCTGTCGGCATTGGATACGAAGACTTCTGCGAGACCGGAATCCCACCGCTGCCCACTCCGGGCGCGACACGGACCCGGGCCCGCCTGACCCGCCGTACCTGAGCGGCGGCCGAACACCGAACCTGGTGGGCGGCGCCCGGGTACGCGAAACGGAGAAACAGTGCTCGACAACGAGCCCCCCGATCCCCGCAATGACGCAAATTCAAGCGACGTTGATCCCAGTAATCCCGGGCAGAGCGGAGCGACAGGAGACGACGAGCGCCCGGTGCGGGCCCCTCGCCGACGTAGTGTCGCGCCGCCGGTGATGTCATTCATGGCGCCTCCGGAGCCGGAGCCGCTGCCAACCGGGCAGTCGCGCGATCGGGAGGCCGACTTCACTGACGGCAGGGACCAGCACCAGGCCGGCGGCGATCTCCGTCCGG
>JACCUF010000375.1 GCA_013811975.1 Geodermatophilaceae bacterium
AGGTCGACACCATCACCCTGATGGTCGGACAGCATCTGCTCCTGCCACACACTGCTCTGCGCCGAGACCCGACGGACTCGGCGACGATCGGGCTGATCGCCGATCGGATCGGGAACCGGTTGGACCAACTCGACCTGCTCCATGCCCTGTCCGAGGCCGACGCACGGGCCACCGGCCCGGGGGTCTGGAGCCCGTGGCGTGCTCATGTCATCGCCGACCTCGTACATCATGTCGCCGCGGCGCTGGCTCCAGACATCCCGCATGAGCCGAAAACCTCGGCAGCTGTCAAGTCGCAGGGGTCCGCTGGTTCGAACGAGCCGCGCCCGACCCAGGCCGACGACGGCTCCCTGCGAGTGGTTCTGCGCCCGGACCTCGACGGGTTCGAGGTGGCGGTCGATTCCGTCGACCAGGCCGGGCTGCTCTCCCAGATCGCCGGGGTCCTGGCGCTGCATCAACTCGAGATCCGGCAGGCTGCGGTGTCCAGCGTCGGCGGTCACGTGCACGACGTCTTCGCCGTACGACCCCTGTTCGGTCGCCCACCAGAACCAAGTCTGCTCGCCGCAGACCTGCGCTCGAGCATGACCGGCACCCTCCCGCTGGCCGAGCGCCTCACGGCGCGCGAGCGCGCCTACCCGCGCGTCACGCGGGTTGCCCAGCCGACGGAAGTGATCTGGTACGACGACGCCGCCGCCGAGGCGACCGTCGTGGAGGTCCGGGCCACCGACCGGGCCGGACTCCTCTATTGGCTGACGTCAGTGTTCGAAGAGGTCGGCATCGACGTCATTTCAGCGAGGGTGGAGACCTTCGGCGCGGACGCCATCGATGTGTTCTACCTGCCGGTGGACGCGACCCGGACCGACCAGGTTCGTCGGCGGCTCAGCGGGATGCTGCAGGCTGCAGCGGAGGGGCCGTGATGGCTGGCGTGCGCGCCCTGCGCTCGTGCAATGCCAGTGCAGTGACCGAACCCAGCAGCAGCACGAATCCGATCCACTGCGAGCCGTCCAGCGAGCCATCCAGCAACGTCACTCCGATGAAGGCCGCTGTCAGCGGGAAGGCGAGCTCTCCCAGAGTGGCTCGTGAGGCCGCAGTGCCGGCCAGGCCGCGGTAATAGAGCAGCAGTGCGAGCAACCCAGGGATCAGGGCCAGCAGGACGAGACCAGGGATGTCAGCAGCCGCGGGCAACAGCGGGTCGCCAAGGATCAACACGATCATGAACGAGGCAATCAGTCCGAAGAAGAAGCGCAGCATCGTCACCTGCGGGGTCGCCATCGCCGTCGCGGCGTACCGGCCGAGCACCGTTCCGCCGGCCCACAGAATGGCCGCTCCGATCGCCAGCAGCGCTGCCTGCGCCTGACTCAGCTCGATCCCCAGCGGATCAGGGAAGCTCAGCAGCCAGGCACCCACCAGAATGGGAACGAGGAAGAGCGGGAAGCGAGCCGTGACCCGCTCACCGAGCAGCCAGGCGGCGCCGGCGATGGCAATCACCGGCTGGAGTTTCTGCAACACCAATGGCGTGACTGGGTCCCCGAGCGAGAACGCCGCTGTGAAAAGCGTGGTGGCGACCGCGGAGGCGCCGATCCCGATGGCCAGGATCGCCAGCTGGACTCGCCGCGGGGAGGCCGCGAAGGCGCGCACCGCACTCGGCAGCCAGGGCAGGATCAGAACGCAGATGATGGCGTGCTCGACAAACACGATGGTGCTGGGCGCCAGATCGCTGACCAGGGGGACCCGCAACAACCCGTCGGTGCCCCAGAGCGCAGCGGCGAGAATGACCAGCCATAAACGGTCCTTGCGCCGCGGCGTTTCGGCCGCGGAGGGGACCTGCGAGGAATCGGAAGTGGTGGTCATCGGCCAAGTCTGTCTCACCGGTGGTTGACACGCCGTCTGAGGTGCCGGTGTTCCTCGCCTGGTTGTGCGACTGTGATGTCAGGGAGAATCGCAGTGCTCCTGGGAGAAGGAGGCTCGAGATGGAATCGAGCACCGTCAGGTCTGTCAGTACCGCCAGCGTGGCCTGCCGCAGTTGTGCGCGCAGGACCGAGTTCGAACAGCCGCCGTGTCCAGATGGGCACGGCCAGGACTGCCCGGAGTGGTACTGCACCGAATGCGGTGCCGCGACTCTTGTCGGATGGTCGTTGGATCGGCGTGCACTTCGCCGTGACCTCCGGGGGACGAGCCGGCGCCGCCGCGTCGCCTGACTTCCGGCCGACGTTGGCCGGCCGGTTAGGCTGGTCCAGCGCGTACTCCACTGTGCCGACCCGCGCGCGCCAGTCTCTGAGAGGTCACACCCAGCGTGTTCGCGACCCTGTCCGATCGACTCGAGAATGCCTTCTCGGGCCTTCGTAGCAAGGGTCGGCTGACCGAAGCCGACATCGATGCCACCTGCCGTGAGATCCGGATCGCGCTGTTGGAAGCCGATGTTGCATTACCGGTCGTCAAGAGCTTCGTTGCGGCCATCAAGGAGCGGGCCCGCGGGAGCGACGTCGCCCGCGCCCTGAATCCCGCGCAACAGGTCATCAAGATCGTCAATGAGGAACTGATCACCATCCTGGGCGGTGAAACCCGGCGGCTGCAGTTCGCCAAGCAACCACCCACCACGATCATGCTTGCTGGACTGCAGGGCTCCGGTAAGACCACCCTGGCCGGCAAGCTCGGGCTCTGGCTACGCGAGCAAGGCCACACCCCGCTCCTCGTTGCCGCCGACCTGCAGCGCCCGAACGCCGTCACCCAACTTCAGATCGTCGGTGAACAGGCCGGCGTCGACGTCTTCGCGCCGGAGCCCGGTAACGGAATCGGCGACCCGGTTGCCGTCGCGCGCGCGTCGGTCGATCACGCCGCCCGGACCATGCACGACATCGTCGTCGTGGACACCGCCGGCCGACTCGGTCTCGACGACGAACTGATGGGACAGGCCGCTGCGATCCGCGACGCGGTAAAGCCCGAGGAGATCCTGTTCGTCGTCGACGCGATGATCGGCCAGGACGCGGTGACGACCGCCGAGGCATTCCGCGACGGCGTCGGGTTCTCCGGTGTAGTTCTCACCAAGCTCGACGGCGACGCCCGCGGTGGCGCGGCACTGTCCGTCCGCGAGATCACCGGCCGGCCGATCATGTTCGCCTCCACCGGCGAGAAGCTCAGCGACTTCGACGTCTTCCATCCGGAGCGGATGGCCTCCCGGATCCTCGGGATGGGCGACATCCTGAGTCTGATCGAACAGGCTGAAAAGACCTTCGACGCCGACGAGGCCGAAGCGATGGCCGGGAAGCTCGTCTCCGGCGACGGCTTCACCCTCGAGGACTTCCTAGACCAGATGATGGCCATCCGACGGATGGGCCCGATCGGCAACCTGCTGGGAATGCTGCCCGGCGCCGGACAGATGAAGGAAGCCCTGGCGCAAGTCGATGACTCAGATCTCGACCGTACGGCCGCCATCATCCGTTCGATGACTCCTCTCGAGCGGGTGGACCCCAAGATCATCAAAGGATCGCGGCGGGTCCGGATCGCCGACGGCTCGGGAGTCACGGTCACCGAGGTGAACGGACTCGTGGAGCGGTTCTTCGAAGCGCGCAAGATGATGACCCAGATGGCCGGTGGCATGGGGATGCCCGGCGCGCGCTCGATGTCGAAGAAGGCGAAGGGACGTCAGCAGCAACTCCAGGCCCGCAAGAACGTCAAAGGCAAGAAGGGCAGGAAGGGCGGCCAGGGACGCCAGCCGGGTGCTTCACGGGCCGGCCCAGATTCGGGCGGTCCGGTCGCTGCGGCCCAGGATCTGAACCAACTCCTCGGTGCCAGCGGTCTTCCACCGGGTATGCAGATGCCGGACCTCTCGGCGTTGCGCTTCGGCAAGAAGAAGTAGCCGGCGTTCGGGTGAGCGCCCCGGACCTTCCGAGCCTGCACCTTCGCGGCGTGGTGCTCCCGGAGGGGGAGTCGCGCGACATCTGGGTACGTGATGGGCTGATCAGCTTCGAATCCGTACCCGGAGCCGCGACGGTTGCCAAGGGTTGCTGGCTCGTGCCGGGTCTGGTCGATGCGCACAACCACATCGGGCTCGATCCGTCGGGCCCGGTTCACGAGGCCGACGGTCAGCGGGCCCAGGCTCTATCCGACCGCAATGCCGGAGCACTACTGATCCGCGACTGCGCGGTGCCGGTGGACACCCGGCACCTCGATGAGCACCAGGACCTGCCGCGGATCATCCGTGCCGGGCGTCACCTCGCCCCATACCGCCGTTACATCCCCGGGGTGGCCGTCGAGCTGGATGACCCGGCCGAACTCGCCGCGGCCGCTGTCGAACAAGCTCGAGCCGGCGATGGCTGGATCAAACTGGTGGGGGACTGGATCGAGCGCGGGCTGGGAGATCTGGCGCCGTGCTGGCCGGCCGAGGCGATCGTGGCCGCAATCGCGGCGGCGCACGAGGCCGGCGCCCGAGTGACCGCGCACGTCTTCGGCACCGAGGCGCTGCCGGATCTGATCTCGGCCGGGATCGACTGCATCGAACACGGCACCGGTTTGACCGCCAACCTGATCGGCGAACTCGCGGGTCGACGTACGGCGTTGGTGCCCACTCTGATCAACATCGCCAACTTTCCGTCCTTCGCGGACGCGGGAGAGGCGAAGTTCCCGGCTTATGCCGCGCACATGCGACGTCTGCATGCCGGGGTCAGCGACATGGTGAGCGCCGCCTACGAGGCAGGCGTGCCGATCTATGCCGGCACCGACGCCGGCGGGACCCTGGGGCACGGCTTGATCGCCGAGGAGATTGCGGCGCTGGCCGGCGCCGGTATGACCCCGACCGACGCCCTGGCCGCCGGTTCGTGGGCCGCAAGGTCATGGCTCGGGCTGCCCGGTATCGAGGAGGGCGGGCCGGCTGACCTGGTCGCCTACGACTCCGATCCTCGAACCGATCTGTCGGTCTTGGGCCGACCGGTCAGGATCATCCTGCGCGGCACCGTCATCGCCTGAGGCGCATCCGCCGAGGTAGAGCGCGTCTGGCCTCGGAATTGTGGCCGCGATCCGAGGTAGAGAGCCTCTGACCTCGCGGGCAGGCACCTCCCGGCGGCCTGAGAGACTGCGCGACGTGCTGCTGCGGATGTCGACCCTGTTCGTTCGGACCCTGCGTGAGGACCCGGCTGATGCCGAGATCCCGAGTCATCGGTTGCTGGTCCGCGCCGGTTACATCCGGCGCGCCGCCTCGGGTGGCTACACCTGGCTGCCGTTGGGCTATCGCGTCTTTCGCAATGTCGAACGGATCGTCCGGCAGGAGATGGACCGGATGGGCGCCCAGGAGGTGCACTTCCCGGCGCTGTTGCCGCGCGAACCGTACGAGGCGACCGGTCGGTGGACCACCTACGGCGACAACATATTCCGGCTCAGAGATCGGCGCGGCGTCGACCATCTCCTGGCTCCGACGCACGAGGAGATGTTCACCCTTCTGGTGAAGGATCTCTACTCGTCGTACAAGGACCTTCCGCTGTGGATCTACCAGATCCAGACGAAGTTCCGTGACGAAGCGCGGCCGCGGGCGGGTCTTTTGCGACTTCGAGAGTTCGTCATGAAGGACTCCTACTCCTTCGACACCCATGACGCCGGGCTCGATGCCTCTTACGCCGCGCACCGGGCGGCCTACATCGCCACCTTCGATCGACTCGGCCTGGACTACGTCATCGTCTCGGCACTGTCCGGCGCGATGGGTGGCTCGCGCAGCGAGGAGTTCCTGCACCCCAACGGGGTCGGCGAGGACACCTTCGTCCGAAGCGCCGGTGGGTACGCAGCCAACGTCGAGGCGGTACGTACCCCGGTGCCCGACCCGGTCCCGTACGACGACGCCCCGCCGGCCCGCGTCGAGGACACGCCGGAAACCCCGACCATCAACACCCTCGTCGCATTGGCCAACGAACGGTTCGCCCGTCCCGACCGGCCGTGGTCTGCTGCCGACACGTTGAAGAACGTGGTCGTCATGCTCGTACATCCCGACGGGGCGCGCGAGCCACTGGTCATCGGGCTGCCCGGCGACCGAGAAATCGACGCGAAGCGTTTGGAGGCCGCAGTCGAACCGGCGGCGGTCGCACCCTTCACCGAGGCGGATTTCGCTGCGCACGCCGCTCTGGTCAAGGGCTACATCGGACCGACTGTGCTGGGCGAGAAGTCCGCGAGCGGGATCCGTTACCTCGTCGATCCCCGCGTGGTCAGCGGAACCCGGTGGCTGACCGGCGCCAACCAACCCGGGCGGCACGTCTTCGACCTCGTCTGCGTCCGCGACTTCACCCCGGACGGCACGATCGAGGCAGCCGAGATCAGGGCCGGCGATCCGGCGCCGGACGGGTCCGGTCCCCTCGAACTCGCCCGCGGGATCGAGATCGGCCATATCTTCCAGCTCGGGAGGTGGATCGCCGAGGCACTGAAGCTCGAAGTGCTCGACGAGAACGGGAAGCTGGTGACAGTGACCATGGGCTCGTACGGGATCGGGGTGTCCAGGGCCGTCGCCGCCATCGCCGAGTCCACCCACGACGAAGCCGGCCTGTGCTGGCCGCGTGAGGTTTCGCCCGCTGATGTCCACATCGTGGCCACCGGCAAGGACCCGGCAGTTTTCGAGGCCGCGCAACGGCTGGCCATCGATCTCGTGGACGCCGGCCTGACCGTGCTCTACGAC
>JACCUF010000387.1 GCA_013811975.1 Geodermatophilaceae bacterium
GTGGTGAGTTCCTGTCCCGGGAGCAGGATCAGCCCTGCTCGGCGCGCGGCGTCGGCAAGTAGCGGGTGATGGCTGACGGTGTTGTGATCGGTGACAGCGAGGAAGTCCAGTCCCGCCCCGACCGCAAGCGCCGCGAGTTCATCGATCGTGCGATCTCCATCGGAGTGCACGGTGTGCGCGTGCAGGTCGCCGGCCAACCAGCTGAATCCGGGCTCGGCGGGTAGCCGTCGTCGAGGTGGTCGTTCGGGCAGCGCTGGCTTGGCCTCCCCCGCCAGCGGTGCCAGATCAGCGCCCATCTCGATCGGTCCGAGGGTCACGTCCACCCGCCACCGCAGGGTCGGCGCAGCGATTCGATGCAGCCCGAGAACGACCGACCATTCGCCGGGCTCGAGGTCGCCGGGCAAGTAGCCAGGCGTGGCGCCGGAAGGCGTGATGACGTAGCGGCTTCGTGCCCCACCCGACCAGCCGCGGAAGCCGTTCGGGCCGAAACAACCGAGATCGAGCACGCCAGCCGACGTGTCGTAGTCGAGCTCGACAGCGAGCCCTTGGCAACCAGTCGGCACCTCGAATGGCAAGTATGCGTACGGCGACGCCGCGCGGTCCTCGGGCGTGAAGATCCCATTGTTGATCATCGGAATTCGGCGGGTTTCGGCGCCGAATCGGGCGGAAAACCCCCCAACATTCCGATGATCAACTCATGTTCAGGCGGCAGTCGCGGCGGGGACTCGGCTGCCGACTAGTTCACCGTCGGCGCCGTCATAGATCAGAACACGGCCAGGCGTCGTGGTGACCCAGCCCTTGTCGCCGAGCTCGGGCTCCGCACCCTCCGGAACCGTCACGGCGACCGACAAACCCTCGGCCTCCAAGGTCACCAGCGCGGCGGTGCCGAGGTTCTCCACGACGGTGACCTCACCCTGCAATGACTCGGGCACCGATGACGGCGAGAACACCAGGTACTCCGGTCGAGCACCGAACACCACCTCCTGTCCAGCACTGACCGCGTCGCGGACATCGGCTGGCAGCGGCAACTCCTGACCCGCAATCTGCACGACGTCGCCGGACACCACACCAGGGAGCAGGTTCATCGGCGTCGAGCCGATGAAGTTGGCCACGAAGGTGTTCACCGGCCGCTGGAAGACCTCCTTCGGTGTCCCCACCTGCCGGATCTTGCCCTTGTCCATCACCGCGATCCGGTCAGCCATGGCCAAGGCCTCGGCCTGGTCGTGGGTCACGAAGACCGTGGTGACCCCGAGCTCCTTCTGCAACTTCTTGAGGAACGAGCGGGCTTCCAGTCGCAGCCGAGCGTCCAAGTTGGACAGTGGTTCGTCGAACAGGAACACCCGCGGACGACAGGCAACGGCACGAGCCAACGCCACCCGCTGCTGCTGGCCCCCGGACAACTCAGCGGGCCGTCGTTCCATCAAACCGCTCAGGCTCAGCTCGTCACCGGCGGCCGATGCCGCTTCCCGACGCTCGTCCTTCGGTTTGCCCTTGACCCGCAACGGGTAGGCGATGTTGTCCACGACGGTCATGTGCGGGAACAAGGCGTAGTCCTGGAAGACCATGGCCAGGTCCCGCTTGCCCGGCGGCAACGCGGTCACGTCCTCGCCGCCGATCCGTACCTGTCCCTCGGTCGCGGCCTCGAGACCCGCGATCGTACGAAGCAGGGTCGTCTTGCCACAGCCCGACGGCCCGAGCAGGGCGAAGAACTCGTGGTCGGGGATCGTCAGATCCAACGAGTCCACAGCGCGTACGTCTCCGGGGTAGACCTTTGACAGGCCGACCAATTCGATCTCGGCCATCAGCTCTTGATCCCTCCGTGGAAGCGGAACCCGTACTTGCGGTTGACGAACAGGTACATCACCACGACCGGGATTGAGTACAGCAGCGAGAAAGTGGAGATCAGGGCCAGGTTCGGCGACCCGCCCTCGGTATAGAAGGTGCGCATCAGCACCGCAGCCGGCTGTTTGTCGGTGGACCGCAACAGGATGAACGGTACGAGGAAGTTGCCCCAGACATTGACCACGGTCCACACCCCGATCGTTGCCAGGCCCGGACGGATGACGGGTACGACGATGTGCCGCAGGATCTGGAACGAGGAGGCGCCGAAGACCCGCGCGGACTCCTCGTACGACTTCGGAATGGTGTCGACGAAATCTTTGAGGATGAAGATCGCCGCCGGAAGCAGCCCCCCGGACAGCACCAGGATCACGCCGATCCGGCTGTCGATCAGGCCGAGTTCGAACATCATCAGGAAGATCGGCACCATCGCCGCCGTACCGGTGACGATCGAGGACAGCAGGAGCAGGGCGTACAGCAGCATGTCCCGCCCCGGGATCTTCACCCGGGACAGCGAATAGGCGGCAAGAGCTGCGAAGGCGACCACCAGCAACGCCGTACCAACCGAGAGCAGGATCGAGTTCACCAGCGAGCCAAGGGCGTACTGGTTGTCCAGCAGGTCCCGGAAGTTGTTCAGGGTCAGGTCGGGCACGGACAGCGCAAGGGTCGGGGTGTCGTCGAACGGCGTGGACAACAGCCACAGCATCGGCAGTGCGAAGAACGCCGTGACAAACGCGATCAGCGTGTAGAAGCCGATCCGGCCCACGACCTGTCGCGGCGTCATCATCGGCGGCGAGGCTGGCACCCGGCCGGTCTCCGACTTCGTACCCGGCTTTGCCGCAACCGTAGTCATCGACGCTCCCGCAGCAGCCGGAGGTAGAAGATCGCGATGACCAGGTTGATCAGCAGCATGATCAGTGACACCGCGGCGCCGTACCCCATCTGTCCGCCGGTGATCGCGGTGTTGTAGATGTAGACCGGCAGAGTCTCGGTACGGCCGTCCGGGCCCCCGGCTGTGATCAGGAACGGCGTGAAGTCGTTGAAGGTCCACAGGCTGATCAGCAACGTGTTGGTCAGGACGTGCCCGCGAACGTGCGGAAAGATCACGTCACGCAGGGTCTGCCAGCGGCTGGCCCCGACCAAAGTCGCGGTCTCCAACTGAGACGGCGGGACCGAGGCTAAGGCGGCGGAGTAGAGCAGCATCGAGAACGCCGTACCGCGCCAGATGTTGAAGATGATGATGGAGACCATCGGATACTCGATGAGCCAGGCAAGGCCCGGCGTACCTAGCAAGGCGTTCAAGGTCCCGGAGTCTCTGTCGAGCAAGGCAATCCAGAGGAAGGCCACGATCGAGCTCGGCAGGATCCAGGCCAGCAGGACCAGCGACTCGACCAGTCGCCGTACCCAACCGCGGACGTCCTGCAGCCGCCAAGCCAGGGCGAAACCTAGCCCGTTCTGCCCGATGACCGCCGAGAACAGCACGAAGATCAGGGTCAGATACAGCGAGTTGAGGAAGTTCGCGTCGCCGACGGCTCGGACGTAGTTGTCGAACCCGACGAACTCCGGGACGCGGGCCGCGATGCCGGTCAGCCGGTAGTTGGTGATCCCGATGTAGAGGGTCCACAGCGCCGGGAAGACCAGGAAGATCGCGACCAGGACGAGCGCCGGCGCCACGAATGCCGAGGCCCGCCACTTGCCCAGTCCGACGACATCGGTCTCACCGCTGTCGGCCGGATCGCGCGCCGTCGACCGGGCCGCGTTGTCCGCGCCGTCTACCCCGCCCGGGCCGTCTACCCCGCCCGGGCCGTCAGGACCGCCCGGGCCGTCAGGACAGCCGGCGCCCGCCTCAGTCGCTGGCGATGTCGTCTGCGCCACCGAGCACCTGTTCGATCGCCGTCTGGTAGGCCGCAGCCGCGTCCTCGGGAGTGGTGCCGGTGACCACGTCGAGGGTCGCCTGCTGCAGGGCTAGGGAGATCTCGGGGTAGACCGCGAGCCCCGGACGGTAGGCCGACAGCGGTACGACCTCTTCGGCGATGAACGAGAGCAGCGGGTCGCTGCTCAGGATCTCGGAGTTGACGTCCTCGCGTTGGGTGAGCCGCGCACCGTCGCCGACCAGTTCCTTGGTTGCCTCGGCGGAGTTCATGAACGCGAGTAACTCCCAGGCCTGCTGCGGGAACTCGGTCGCCGGGTTGAGCACCCGGCCACCGCCACCGGACATGCTCACGAAGTCCTGCTCGTTGATCCCGCTGCCGGGCTCCATCGCCGGCACCATCGCGTACCCGACCGCTTCGTCCCGGTTGGGCATCGGGGCCACGCCGGCGGTGGGCTCGATCACCGAACGCCAGAAATAGTCGCCCTCCATCAGGATTCCGATCTGTCCAGCGGCGAACTCGGCGAAGGACTTGTCCCGTCCCTGCGCTTCCTGCTGCAGCGTCGGATCGCCCAGGCCGGTCGAGTAGATCTCCTCGTACAGGGCGAGTACGTCGCGGATGTTCTGGGTGTTGCCCTGCCAGAGTTCGTCTTCGCCGTAGATCTCAGCACCCGTGCCGACCAGCAGCGGCAACGCGCCCTGCATGACGGTGGCCTCGCCCATCGCCGTACCGGCGTTGAGCTGAATCGGGGTGACGCCCTCGATGCTCTGCAGGGCACGTCCTGCCTCGAGGACCTCCTCCCAACTCGTCGGCTGCCAGTCCTCGGGCAGTCCGGCCTGGGCGAACAGCTCCTTGTTGAAGAACAGCACCCGGCCGTCCGAGCCGGCCGGTATCCCGTACCGCTCGTCGTTGAAGGACATGTTGGCCTGGACCGCGTCGTTGATCTGCTCCCAGCCCTCCCATCCGTCGACCAGGTCGCCACCGACCACGTCGGTCAACGGCTGGATGTAGCCGGCCTCGGCGAACTCACCGACCCAGATGCCGTCGACCGAGACGATGTCCGCGCCGCTGCCGGTCCGCAGGTCCAGCGCGATCCGGCTCTTGTACTCCTCGTCGTCAACACCTGAGGACTGGAACTCGATGGTGACGGTGACGCCGTCCTCGGCCTGCTGCTCGATGAAGGTAGGGATCACGTAGTTCTCGATCCAGTCGGCCTCCTCGGCGTTCTTGCCGCCGGAGACCGCATTGGCCGCGATGGTCAGCGAGACCTCGGTTGCATCGGCATTGCGGACCGGGTCGGCCTCCTCCGCCGGGTCCGAACCCAGACAGGCGGTCGCGGTGAGGGCGAGTACGGATCCGAGGGCGATTGCGCGGACTGAGCGGTGCATGAGGCCTCCCAGGAGCATCGGTTGCCACTGCGGTGTGAGCAACCCTCCGGATACTGTACGAACTCCAACCCGCTGGCAACGGCTAGTCGGCCGCTGTCGGCGGGCGGGCGTTATCGGTGGCTGACCGGCTCCTCGATCGTCGGGCGAAGAGATAGCCTGCGGCCGCAGCCGGGAAGAACATCAGCAGGCCATACATCGCGGGAGCGACGGACAACTCCGTGTTGCCCAGGACCGTCACCGCGATCGTGATGGCCAAGGTGGCGTTGTGCACGCCGACCTCCATGCCCGAGGCGACCGACTGGCTGCGACTGACCCCGGCCAGCCGCGGCACCCAGTAGCCGATGATCAAACTCAGGGTGCACAGGATGAGCGACACAGTACCGACCGCAACGACGTTGTCCAGGAACACCTCCCACGCGCCGGCCAACGCAACCACGATCACGGCCGCCAGCACGACGGCCGAGCCGATTTTGACCGGGCGCTGCATTCGCTCGGCGAAGTCACCGAACCGGCTCCGTACGAACATCCCGATCGCAACCGGCACGAGCACGATGGCGATGACCGCCAGCACCTTGTCCACCGGCAGCCCGATGTCGGTGGACGAATCGAGGAAGTACGCCGCCGACGCGTTGACCACGACCGGAATCGTGACCACGGCCAGGACCGAGTTGATCGCGGTGAGCGTGATGTTGAGGGCGACGTCACCGCCGGCGAGGTGGCTGAAGAGGTTCGCGGTCGTCCCGCCCGGTGAGGCGGCCAGCAGCATCATGCCGACGGCGAGCAGAGGGTCGAGGTTGACCGCGATGACCAGGCCGAAGCAGATCGCCGGCAGCAGCAGGGTCTGGCAGGCCAGGGCCAGGATCGCCGCCTTCGGGGCCCGGCCGACGCGGACGAAGTCGGCCACGGTCAGCGTCAACCCGAGGCCGAACATGATGATCGCGAGCGCGATCGGCAGTCCAGCGGTGATGGCCACTGAGTCCACGAGCGCTAGTCGCCCAACCCAGGGATGAACCGGACCGTCGCGGGAGGCGGTGCGGAAGGGCTCTCATCGTCCGGTGGATGGTCACCGTGGCGGTGCGCGATCTTCCACTCGCCGTTTTCGCGGCGGTAGATATGCGTGACGCGGAGCGTGCCCGATGCGGGCCGACCGTCGTCGACTGCGACGACGCTGTGCTCGAAGCCGACGGTATAGGCCAGATCCCCG
>JACCUF010000401.1 GCA_013811975.1 Geodermatophilaceae bacterium
TCCGGGAACGCCACCGGCATCGGCCGACGCGGTGGCGGTCAGGTCGGCGCCCGCCTCGATGAGGACCTGCGCGACCTCGGCATCGCCGTAGCTAGCGGCAGTCATCAACGGTGTCTCCGCGTCGGCGGGATCACCATCGGCGGCCGCTCCGGCTTTGAGCAACGCTCTGG
The DNA here is from genome assembly GCA_013811975.1 of Geodermatophilaceae bacterium. Taxonomy (GTDB): domain Bacteria; phylum Actinomycetota; class Actinomycetes; order Mycobacteriales; family Geodermatophilaceae; genus JACCQS01. Next base: position 171 of record JACCUF010000401.1, read on the forward strand.
CGATAGCTGCCGTGCCGGGCACGTCTCGCCAGATGCCGCGCGAGGTGTCATAGCGCAGCATGGCGACGTAGGCCCAGCGGGCTCGCTCCCTGCGGGTGGTCACACCAGGACAGCATCGGCTCGACGGCCAGTTCCGGGTGCTCGGCGAGTAGCGCGTTCAGCCGGGCCACGTCGCGAGCGTCGAAGATCTCGCGCCGGGTGACCTCTGTCTTGAGCCTGGCCCAGCCGGCGAACCCGTACTCCCGCGATTACGGGGCCCTTACCGTCCGGATCGATGATCGAAAGCGCCGTCGTCATCGGCATACCCGGTTTCATCCACATACTGGCGCCGCGGCCTGGGCGAACCGGTGAGAGTGCCCGCAGTTCAGGATGCCTCGGCCGCCTGCATCTCGCGCTCACGCCGCTCGGCGGTCTTGCGCGGATCGTCAACATGCATGACGTCCTCGCCGTACTCGGTGTGATGCTGGAGGGTGTAGAAGCGGACCTCGTGTCCATCGGGATCGTGCAGATCCGGCAGGATCCAGCCGATGGTGGCGAAATGCACTCCCGCATGACTCTCACCCATCTCGGTCAGCCGCTCGGCCAGTCCCTCGATCGCTGGCTTGTCCGGTACGCCGATGGCGAAGTAGTCGAAGCCTGCCGCGGCCGCGGCGCGATCGGGATCCAGGCGCAGCGCGAGGTCGGGTCCACCCGCGGGGTGCTGCATTCCGATCCCCATGGTCTTCCCGTTCTCGGCGAACTCGACGTGCTTCTCGTACCCGAGCCTGCTTTCGTACCAGCGCTGCGACCGGTCGAGATCGCGGACCGGAAGCTTGAGGTGATGGACACCGGCCAGGCGCGGGACACTCATGGTGCGCTCCTTACAGTAGGACTGCAACGTTGCAGTTATACTGCAACTAATGTCTGAGACTGTCAATGCTGTCCCGGGTCTGCGGGCGGCGAAGGTCGTTGAGACCGAGGAGAAGATCCTGCAGGCGGCCTCGGACCTGTTCCTCGAGCGTGGGTACGCAGCCACCACGCTGACCGACGTCGCCGCGGCGGCTCGGGTTGCCGCCCGCACGGTGTACGTGCGGTTCGGTACCAAGGCGGCGCTGCTCAAACGCGTGATCGACGTGGCCATCGTCGGCGACACCGCACCGATCGACGTCGTCAGTCGGGACCCGTTCCAGACTTCATTGACTGCTCCAACTGCTGCCGAACGGGTCGCCGCACTGGCCCGCAGCACGCGGGACATCATGGATCGGGCCGGTGCGTTGTTCGCGGTTGGCCATGACGCGGCCGCCGTCGAACCTGAGATCGCTGCGGCGGAGCAGGCGGGGCGTGAAGGCAGTCGGGACGCAGTGCGCATGTTCTGGATTCAGATGGATCGGGACGGCCTCCTCCCGGTTGGTTCCGATGCCGACTGGCTCGCCGAAACGACCGCATTTCTCATCGGTGCTGACAGCTACCGGCTCATGACACAGGTCCATTCATGGAGTGTCGATACGTATGAGGCGTGGCTGCGAAAGACCTTGTCCCGCTTGATCCTTGCCAGCGCCGCCCCGGTGGGTCGGGCGGTGAGGTAGAGCGCGGGCCTTATGCGGAGGGCGTGGGATTCGAACCCACGATGACTGTCACCAGCCATAGGTTTTCCAGACCGCCGTAAGCCTACGCCTTGACCTGGGCAAACACCCCAAATCCGTTGGTACACAGAGCAGAGAGTGCGTAGGAGGACGGATAACACTTGCCCTTGTGGGCTAGCGGCACTGTGTCAGGTGCGCTGCCGGGGCAAGGGCCCAAAGTTCCGAGTGGGTGCCGAGCGAACTCGGCAGCGATGGATGAACCGGCGCCGCTGCGAAGCACGTGCCGAATACGGCGTCTTCGGCGACTCAGTGCCTGGGTCAGTCCGCCCTACTTCTCATGGGCCGACTGGCGGCTGATGCCGAGGGCGATGGCGATCTTCCCCGGGAATGGCGAGCCCGGTGAGCGGCCAGCACGG
>JACCUF010000402.1 GCA_013811975.1 Geodermatophilaceae bacterium
GTCGTAGGCGGCGGCTCGGTCGTAGGCGGCGGCTCGGTCGTGGGCGGACTACTCGGGGCGCCCGGGACCGGAGCTTCGGGGTGGGCGGGACTGGTGACCGGAACGTCGGGGACGGCCGGGGGCGCTCCGGCGGGCTTGGGGGGCGGGTCGCTCGGCCTGACTCCCGCGGCATATGCCTGGGCATAGGTCAAGACGAGGTCGACGTAGGACTCGGAATGGTTGTAGCGCAACACCGCCGCGCGCTGGCTGGCCGCCTCGGCCAGATTGCCCGGACCGGAGCACAGGTACGTCGCCGTAGCCAGTGCGGCGTCATAGAGGTTGTGCGGATCCGCGACACCGTTGCCGTCCCCGTCGGCATCCGGGAAGCGCGACCACGTGCCGGGGATGAACTGCATCGGCCCGACTGCCCGGTCGTACGTCGTGTCGGAGTCGAGCCGACCCCCGTCGGTGTCGCGGATCAGCGCCACGCCAGGACGGCCATCCAAAGCGATGCCGATGATGGGGGGTGCGACCGTCCCGTCGGTGGCTGGCTGACTCCCGCCGTATTGCCCGTGGCTGGTCTCGACTTTGCCGATACCTGCAATCAGGGACCAGTCGATCCGACAGCCCGGGTCGGCTTCGGCCATGCTGGCGGCGGCCGAGCGGTAGGCGTTGAGCGCAACTTGAGGTATTCCGAGGTCGGTCACCTCGGAGACAGGCACGTTCGCAGTCGGTGTCGCGGGCAACGTGACGCTGGGGAATGTGACTCTGTCCTGACCCGCGGCGTCGGGCGTTGTCGTCGATGGAGAACCGAGCCAGTCGCGCTTGACCCCGACCTCCACCCTTGACCCGGACCCGTCGCTCGAACTGACCAGGATCGGCTCCGGCGCTGTCGAGGCGACGCTGACAGAGGAGCCCGTCACCAGTGCCGAAGTCGCCAGACCCACGAGAATTCCGACGCCGAGGCGCCGCCGGCCGTGCGTGCGTTGCAGTTGGTGCTCATCAGGAGGGGACCGGTGCGCCCCAGGAGGGGAAGCGGAAGGGACGCTGAGGCGCGGCTGCTCCCGCTTTGGCGGTAGCCAGTTCATGCGGCGTAGTTTCCGCAGATCTGGACGCATTTAAGAGGCTCCCCGAAAATGATGACTGTGCCAGCGATCTATCGCAAACCGGATAGTACGCGAGTTGAGAACAAAAGAATATGCCTTACCACTCGGCGAGGTTTACTCGAGGAACTCGAGGCTCGTTGGGAAAGGAATGACGCACATGCCCGAAGGTGACACCGTGTGGCTCGCGGCCCGGCGGATGAACCGGGCACTGGCCGGGGAAGAGCTTGTTCGGGGGGAACTCCGCGTTGCGAAACTGGCCGCCCTGGACCTGTCCGGCCACACGGTCGCCGAGGTGGTTGCCCGCGGCAAGCACATGCTGTTCCGGTTCGCCGATGGCCACACGCTGCGCAGCCATTTCCGAATGGATGGCAGCTGGCGCATTCACGCTGCGGGCCAACCATGGCGGGGCGGTCCGGCCTTCGCCGTACGCGCGGTGCTCTGCACCCAGCAAAGGGATTGCGTCGGTTATCGGCTCCATGACCTCGCCTATGTTCCGACGTCGGAAGAGACTTCTCTGGTGGGACATCTCGGTCCCGACTTGCTCGGACCCGAATGGGACGCCGATGAGGCTCTACGTCGGCTGTGTCTGCAGGAAAAGACCGAGATCGGGGTCGCTTTGCTCGATCAACGCAATCTCGCCGGGATCGGCACGCTCTACCGCACTGAGGGACTTTTCCTGGCCGGCGTTGCACCGCAACGACGCGTTGGCGACATTGGCCCGACAGTCATGCCCGGCCTGGTCGACCGAATCCGGCGGTTGATGCTGCACAACCGTGAGCACCCGCAGCAGTCCACCACCGGAAGTCTCCGGCGGGGCGAAACGCACTGGGTTTTCGAGCGCGCCGGGCGCCCGTGTCGACGGTGCGGAACACAGATCGAGCGCGGTGAACAAGGGTTGGTGCCCCATCAGCGGGTCACCTACTGGTGCCCGGGCTGCCAAACCTGAGCGGGAGGTCGTCGGTCGCCGCGCATCACACCCGTCCTAGTCGCATTCCACCTGATGCGTCAGGTGCAACGGGCTCAGAAGGGGTGGCATGTCCCGGCATCGAGGACGGAGAAGCCGAGACGCTCCAGCACTCGGTCGGTCAGCTCATGAGCCCGGCGACGGGACTCGGGCTCGCGAGCGCGGACCTCGTCGAGCAACGCTTCCGGATCGATCCCGAGGCCGACGAGATGGTCGCGATAGTGCGCCGCCCATACCTGGGCGGCTGCGATCGTCACCTCGGGATGAAATTGCAGGCCTACCGCGCGGCCGGCTGCGAACGCCTGGGTGGCCCGATCGGTCGAAGCGAGCGACACCGCGCCTGGCGGCACAGTCATGGCATCGAGATGCCAGATCAACCATGGCCCCGCGTTGACGAGCGCTGGCTCGGCTGTTCGCACCGGCAGCCAGCCGATTTCCGGACCATCGGGTAGCGGCGCGACCGAGCCGCCGAGAACCACACTGAGCAACTGCGCCCCAAAGCAGATCCCGAGGACCGGTATCTCGCAGCGGACCGCCGTTTCGAGCACCTCCCGCTCCTGGCGGAGGTAGGGGACCGAGTCGTCGTGCGCCGAGTCGTCAGACCCGAGGGATACGACGAGGTCGAACTCCCGCGGGTCGGGCAGCCGTCCCTGACGCGCATCGACGACCACGAGGTCGGCACCCAGGTCGGCCAGGCGCTGCCCGACATGGCCGGGCGGGCAGTCGTCCTGATGCTGGACGCAGAGCACCGCGCCGGGAAGGCGCCCCACGCTCAGCTCCAGGGAAAGGGAGAATTACTGACCGGGTGCAGCTTGCCGGTTGCATACCGGGAGAACCGGAACGGCTCCAGCAACTGCGAGGTCTCCCCCAGCAGTTCGCCGGCGACCAGGTCGCCGACTCCGATCATCTTGTAGCCGTGGTTGGAATCGGCGATGACGTAAGCGTTGTCCCGGAAGGTGTCGAAGACCGGGAAGCTGTCCGGGGTGAACGCGCCGATACCGCCAGAGGGGTCCTTGCGGTAGAGCGGCCGGGTGCCCTCGAAACGTTTGTGGCAGTGCGCCAGCGCTGAGGTCCACATACGCACGAACTCCTCGCCGACCACGAACTCCGGACTCGCGGTGCCGTACGGGTCGACTGCAACCTGACCCGCTGGGCCGTCGACCCGCTCCGGCGAGGCGCCGCCCTGCACGCCGCCGAAGTGGAAGTCGGGCTTGTAGTAGATACCCCACATCTGGTCGGTGATCAGGCTTCCGTCGGTGTCGTCGTATAGGGGCTGGTCGGAATCCACATGCACGACCGGCGGAATACGACCCTCGTTGTCGACGAATTCGCTCGGGTCGACGCCGAGCGTCCCCTCCTGCAACGCCCAGTAGGTCCACATCGGAGTGTCCGGGTGCACGATGCCGTCGGTGCCGGTCACCGAGATTCGTTCCGGGAGGTCGAGCATCGCCCAGAAGTCCCGAATCCAGGGGCCCACCGCGATCACCAGTTGCTCACAGGCGAATTCACCCTGGTCGGTTTCGACCGCGCGTACCGACTCGCCCTCCATCCGGAAGCCGGTGACCTGCACGCCGGACCGGATGGTGACGCCCTCAGCTTCGGCCTTTGCGGCGAGCCCGCGAAGTGAGGCGGTGTTGTTCGCGTAGCCGCCGCGCTTCTCGTGCAGCACGACCGAGATGCCGGGCGCTTGCCAGTCGGAGAACAAGTCGAGCAGGTAGGCACGGCACTCGTCGACTCCCTCGATCAGCACCGAGTCGTACCCGATCGCCGCCTGCTCAGCAGCGATCTGTACGACATCGGCCCGCATGGCCTCGGGAGCGATCTGCAGGTACCCGACGCCGTGGTAGGCGAAGGCCTCCGGGTCGGATTCCCAGACGTCCACCGAATGGGCCATCAGTTGGCGCATGGCCGGCTGGAAGTAGTTGTTGCGGACCACCCCGCAGGCCACCCCGGATGCCCCGGATCCGATGCCGGTCTTGTCGAGCACCAGGACGTCGCCTCCATCGCCCTGCCCGCTGGCCTTCAGCCGGCTGGCCAGATGCCACGCCGTGGATAGGCCATGGATACCGGCCCCGACGATGACGTACTTCGCTGAAGTCTCGGCCTGCGGTTGCGATGCCATTGCTTCTCACCCTGCTTCATGTGTGGTTGACTAAGGTTGGAATTGCCTTCACGGCAATGCCATATCCAACTCACAGGAGCTTACTATCCCCCGCACCGGACTACCAGCAACGCGGCAGGTCGGATCCGTGCAACGGGCAATCGCCGTGCTGGACGCGCTGGCAGATGGGGGTGCCGAACTCGGCACCAACGAGATCGCCCGCCGGACCGGCATCAATGCCAGCAGCATCTCTCGGCTGCTCTCGACGCTGACCGACGCCAGGCTGGTGCAGCACCTGCCCGCCACTGGTCGCTACCGCCTCGGCGTACGGATCCTGCAGTTGGCCAGCGCCGCACGGGAGAACCTCGATCTGCGTGCGGTGGCCCGGCCGCTGCTCGAGGAGTTGGCCGAACTCAGCGGTGAGACCGTCACACTGTCCCTGCCCGGGGAGCACGATGTCCTGACCGTCGACTTCGTGCAGAGCTCCCGCTCGGTTCGCAGCGTCGCCGAGATCGGCCGCAACAGCATCGCCCACGCCACCGCCACCGGAAAAATCTTCCTCGCCTGCGGCGGTCATCTTCCTGACGGCGACCTGCCCGCATTCACCGAGGCCACCATCACTGACCGCAGCGATCTGGCAGCCGCGATCGTCGAGATCGGCGCAAGGGGGTATGCCGTGGCCGTTCGGGAACGGGACAACGACCTCAGCGCCATGGCGGTACCGGTGCTCGATCGAGCAGGACAGTTGATCGCGATCCTCGGCGTACAGGGTCCGGCCACCCGCTTCGACATCGCGATGATGAGTGCGCTCGTACCGGCGCTGCGGGATCGGTCTGTGCTCATCGCTGCCGCGTTCTGACTCCGACCTCTGGACGGGTCACCGGGGCGGCACTAGAATCCACTGCGAGTAAACACCGTCTCCCCAGAGACAACACCAGGCGTTTGTCGCTCTGTGCCGCATCGGATCTGCCGCATCGAAATGGAGAAGGACATGACAGCTCGGGTAGCGATCATTGGGGCTGGGCCAAGCGGCCTGGGCCAACTCCGTGCCTTCGAGCAGGCGCGCAAGGCCGGAGCCGAGGTTCCCGAGGTCGTCTGCTTCGAGAAGCAGACCGATTGGGGCGGCCTGTGGAACTACACCTGGCGCACCGGTCTCGATCAATTCGGCGATCCCGTGCACGGCAGCATGTACCGCTATCTGTGGTCCAACGGGCCCAAGGAGTGTCTGGAGTTCGCCGACTACACCTTCGACGAGCACTTCGGCAAGCCGATCCCTTCCTTCCCCCCGCGGGAGGTGCTGGCCGACTACATCACCGGCCGCGCCGAGGCCAGCGGCGTACGCAAGCACGTGCAGTTTCAGAC
>JACCUF010000419.1 GCA_013811975.1 Geodermatophilaceae bacterium
ACGTGATCATCGGCAAGCTGATCCCGGCCGGTACCGGCATCAACCGGTACCGCAACATCACCGTCGAGCCCACCGAAGAAGCGCGTGCGGCGGTCTACACGATGCCCGCCTACGACGACGGCGGTTCCTACTTCGGACCGGACACCTTCGGGTCCGGGTCGGGCGAGGCCGTACGCCTCGAGGAGTTCGAGTACGGCCGGGATCAGTACCGCTAGTCGCAGCCCGAACGTCAGTCGGTGCCCCGCAGGTCAATCCTGCGGGGCATCGCTGTCATCTGGCCGCGGAGCCATTTGCTGAGCTGCGAGCCCGACGCGATGAGACAAAACCCGGCTTCGCCAACTGAGGGGTCATGCGGACCCCGGTCAGGGACATCAACCGGGCCTGCGTGATGATCGCCTACGCATCCAGCGGCGGGCGCGCAGCACCAGCCAGATGGTCAGTCCGAATGCGACCGCGACCAGCAGGAACGCCAGGACCGGGAAAGCGAAGGCCAGCAAGGTCATCAACAGTGACGTGCCGTCTTCGGCCGCGGACACAGCCGGATTGCCGATCCCGACGGTCGAGGCGGTCACGAACGGTCGTACCGTCGCTCGTCCGGCTTGCAGACCGCCGGCGGTGACCGCTCCCAGCAGCGCAGCCACGGCAGGATTCAGGTCGCTGGTCAGGTCTGTCTGGGCGGCGAACAGGACCGCACCTGACGCGGGGGCGATAGCCAGGCCGATCGAATGGAGCACGCTGTCCAGGACCGGGACCTTGTCCCCGATGATGTCCAGCACCAGCAACAGGCCCACGACGATCAGGCCGGGTGCGCTCGACAAGGCGTCGTACGGAGAATCGAGGTTGACCCAGCCGACCCGGTCGCCCAGTCCGACTGCCAGCAGCGGAAGCCACGCATTCAGACCTGCTGCGCCGGACAGCCCGAAGGCAGCCAGGATGCCACCAAGCGTTCCCGTCACCGGGTCCATGGCTGCATCGAACCAGGCTCGTTCGGCAAACGCTGACGTGGGCCGTTGGCCTACACCCCCTGGACGATTTCTCACTCGCAGCCCAGCTATACCGGCAGGCCAGAAGTCGGGGATTCACGATCCGCAAGACACTGGACCTCTAGATCGCAGCGCCCTGTGTTCGTACCAACGCGCCGTTGCTACATGCAGACGCGGACTTCGATCGGCTGGCGTCGTGTACGGCGCTGAGGATCTATTGATGCCGCTGCGACATCGAGCCAGCTTTTGGTCATGGGACGCTGATGACGACTTTGCCGCGGGTGTGTCCTGCCTCGACGCTGGCCAGCGCCTCGTCGGCTCGGTCCAGCGGAACGACGTCACTCACGTGCGGGTCGAGTTTGCCGTCGGCGACCAGTTGCACGATCTCGGCCAGCACGACGCCGCTTCTGTCCCGCTCCACGCCGCCGGCACCGAGTTCGGCGGCGGCAGTGGGATCGGTGGTGGTCAGGACACGCGAACGATCGGAAACTAGGTCGGCGACCGAGCGCAACGCATCGCCGCCGACCAGGTCAAGGATTGCGTCGACCCCGTCCGGCATGATCTCCCGGACCCGGTCGGCCACGCCGACGCCATACGTCACGAGGGTTGCCCCCAGTGATTCAGCCAGCTCGCGTTTGCTCTCGCTGCCCGTACCGATGACAAAGACACCGTAGTCACGCGCCAACTGCGCTGCCGCAACACCCACGCCACCGCCGATTCCGTTGATCAGCAAGGTCTCACCCTCGGACAGTTCGAGTTGCCCAACGGCGTCATAGGCCGTGCCCGCGGCTACCGGCAGGGCCGCGGCGTCGGTGAAGGACACCTGAGGTGGCTTCTTGGTTGCGGTGCTCGCTGTCACCAATGTGTATTCGGCATACCCGCCCGAGCCCGGCGCGACGCTGCCGAGGATCTCGTCGTGGACCGAGAAGGCATCGACGTCTTGACCGACCTCTTCGACCACGCCAGCGACCTCACGCCCGAGCACCGCCGGCATCTCCAGCGGCATCATTTCGGCCAGCTGCCCTTCGCGGATCTTCCAGTCCACCGGGTTGACGCCGGCGGCGCGTACCGCCACAAGCACCTCGCCAGCCCCTGGTGAAGGGCGGTCGAGTTCCAGGACCGCTTGCACGTCGGTACCGCCGTAATGAGTGAATCCGTACGCCTTGGGCATTGCTCTCCTTCTTGTCGATGCTGGTCAGTTTCACTCTAGTGACGGGGGTGACTTTGACCGGCTGCCAGGCATTCGGTAAAGTCATACCTCGTGCCCGAGGTGACTCGGGCCATGTCCGTGTGTGGCGCCCGACAACGGGAGCCGCGGAGGGATCAAGCGCAGCCATCATCGGGCTTGAATCCTCTCCGCGCAGCGCCGGACATGTCATCCACGAGAAATCTACAACCGGTTCCTGCCGTGCGCGTCGAGTGGTCCGACACACCCGACCGCGGGGACCGGACGACGCGGCGCGACCATCACGACAAAGACGACCACCCACGACAGTCGCACCACCGAGTAAGAGCAGGAGATCGCAGCACCCATGCCGACGATCAACCAGTTGGTCCGAAAGGGCCGCGAGGACAAGGTCAAGAAGACCAAGACTCCGGCACTCGAGGGCTCCCCCCAGCGCCGTGGCGTCTGCACGCGTGTCTATACGACTACGCCCAAGAAGCCGAACTCCGCGCTGCGCAAGGTGGCCCGGGTTCGCTTCGCCAGCGGCGTTGAGGTGACTGCCTACATCCCCGGCGTCGGTCACAACCTGCAGGAGCACTCGATCGTGCTTGTGCGCGGTGGTCGGGTGAAGGACTTGCCCGGCGTCCGCTACAAGATCATTCGTGGCTCGCTGGACACCCAAGGGGTCCGCGGCCGCAAGCAGGCTCGCAGCCGGTACGGCGCGAAGAAGGAGAAGAGCTGAGATGCCGCGTAAAGGACCTGCTCCCAAGCGCCCACTTGTGGCCGACCCGGTGTACAGCTCGCCGCTGGTCACCCAGCTCATCAACAAGGTGCTGGTTGACGGCAAGCGTTCGGTTGCCGAGAGCATCGTCTACGGCGCTCTCGAGGGCTGCCAGGCCAAGAGCGAGGCCGACCCGGTGATCACGCTCAAGCGCGCGCTGGAGAACGTCAAGCCCGCGATCGAGGTCAAGAGCCGTCGCGTCGGTGGCGCCACCTACCAGGTGCCGGTCGAGGTGCGGCCGACCCGCAGCACGACCCTGGGTCTGCGCTGGCTCATCCAGTACAGCCGGGCGCGCCGGGAGAAGACGATGACCGAGCGCCTCATGAACGAACTGCTCGACGCCAGCAACGGCCTCGGTGCCGCGGTGAAGCGGCGCGAGGACACCCACA
>JACCUF010000003.1 GCA_013811975.1 Geodermatophilaceae bacterium
CCTGCGACGAGCGAGCCGGCGCCCGAGCCGCCGGCGACGCCCGAGCCGCCTGGCACTGGGGAAACGCCGACGCCCTCGCCGTGACCCACGCGCCGCCGGACGGCGCTTGGTTGTGTGCTTGCTCCCCGATGAAGCCTCTCTAGCGGCCGAGTTTGCCGTCGGCACCCGGGGTGTGGGCTTCGGCACAACCGGGATGGGGAATGGATCGAGCACTGCGGGCGATCTTCATAATGCGATGAACGTTTCGAACCTCACCCAGATGCCCCAGCTCCTGCGACCCACCCCCGCGCAAACGCCACGTGACCAACCGATCACGGTGACCGTGGCCCGTACGGTGTTGCCGGATAACCGGCAGGCATTCGAGGACTGGGCTGATGGAATTCAGTCGCGGATGTCGGACTACCCCGGTCTCCTCGGCTCCACGATGCTCAGCCCCGGACCCGGTGAGGACGAGTACCACATCGTCTACCGCTTCGCAGACTCCGAGACCCTGCACAACTGGGAGCACTCCGAGGAACGGGCTCAGTGGCTGGCCAAGCTCGAGGAGATGGTCGAGAGCGAGCGCTTTGCTCATGTCACCGGGCTGGAGACTTGGTTCACCCTGCCCGACCGCGCGGACCAGGGGCCACCCCGGTGGAAGATGGTCGCGGTCACCAGCACGGTCATCTTCGCCCTGCAGCTGCCGATTCAGGCATACCTACTCTCGACCTTGCTGCACTGGCCGCTGGTCTTGCGCGCCGCGATCATGTCGTTGGCCATGACCCTTCTGATGACCTACATCGTCATGCCACGGGTCACCAAACTTCTCCGTGGCTGGCTCTATCCGAGTGCCGAGCAGGCCACGATCAGCACGGCGGACGCCGAAGACGACCGAGCCCCGAAGGACGACCGACCGCAGCGCGGTGTCGTGCGCTTCTGGGAGCAGGTCGGCCAGGCGCAGCAGGTCCGGTCCGCCGTTCATGACCGGACGCTGACCGGCCTCGAGGTCCTGGCTTCCCCCTCACGCTGAGGTCAGGTCACGTGGCCTCGGTGCAGTCGGAGCCCGCGTGGGGTCACCGAAAAGCCGGCCGCCTCCATCGCTCGGGTCACCGGGGAGTCTTCCACTGCTGGCGCACCATCGCTGCGCTGCACGGTGATCCGACCCAGAGCACCTCGCCCGGCACCCTTGGCCAGCGCGGTCGCGGCCGCCGCGAGCGGTTCCGGATCGTCGGTGAAGGTGAGCAGGGACCGGCCGCCGCGCTCGACGTAGAGCACCAGCGCACCGTTCACGAGGACGACCACCCCACCGGCCTTGTGGCCCGGCCGGTGCCCGCCCTCTCGCGCCGGCCAGGGAAGAGCCGCTCCGTACGGATTGGCCGGATCTGCAGCTGCCAGCAGCACCGCTCCGGAGCCCTTGCCATCGGTCGGGCTGGTGATTCCCCGCAGCCGATCGACCGCGCCGATGGACCCGAACTGCGCAGCGCCGAGGGACTCGATGAAGTACCCACGTCGCAGCCGACCGCTGTCCTCCATCGCGCGCAGCACGGGGTACATCGTGGCGAAGGCCCCGTGGGTTTCATCGACGCCGGACGCGCTGCGGGTCAAGATCCCGTGGCGTTCCACCAGGCTCTCGGATCGCGCGTGTACGCGGCGGGTCGGGTCTGGGTCCCGATCCGGGATCGCCGACCAGCGGCCACCGACCTGCGGTGGCCCGGAACGCGACGGCATCCGGGCGCGACCCGGTCTGGGTGGGCGACTGTAGCGAGGTTTGGCTCGGGTCGATTGACGGTGCGTGCCGCGACCGGCCAGCGTCATACGCAGCGGGGTCAATGTGTCGTTGGTGAGCAACCCCGCCCAGACCAGATCCCAGATCGCGGTGCTGACCTCGGCGTCATCGGTGCCTTCAACAGCGGTCACCAGGTCGCGGAAGAACAGTGCGCGTCCGTCCTTGAGTGCGGCCAGCACGGTGAGTGCGAGATCGGACTTGATGGGCAGTGCGTCGGCGAGCAGGAGCGGGGCGAGGTCGGCCGGGGTCAGGGTGAGCCAGCCGTCCGAGCCGGGCAGCCCTCCCGCGCCGGTCCAGAGCACCTCGCCCGCGCTGGTGAGCTCGTCGAGCATCGCCGGGTTGTAGTCGCGAACACGGGCCGGGAGAACCAGAGTCTCCAGTGCAGATGCCGGGACGAGCGCGCCCGCCAACTGCTCCACGACTGTCAGCACGCCGTCCACACCGGACAGTCGCTGGCCGACGCCCTGCCAGATCGGCAGGAATCGCCCGAACGTCTGCGGATCGACCGGTTCGACTTCCTTGCGAAGTGCCGCCAACGAGCGCCGCCGGATCATTCGCAGCACGTCGGTGTCGCACCATTCCAGCCCCGATCCCTCCGGCCGGAACTCGCCGCTGGTGATCCGACCGCTGCCCCCGAGGCGACTCAAGGTCGCACTGAGGACGGCTACGCCCAAGCCGAGTCGGCGTGCGCCGTCCTCGGCATGGAACGGCCCGTGCGTGCGGGCGAAACGCCCGATCAGATCGCCGAGCGGATCTGCCACCGGCTCGGTGAAGACCTCGGGTACGCCCACCGGCAGCGCTACCCCGAGGGCATCGCGCAGTCGCCCGGCGTCTTCGACGGCAGCAAAGCGGTCCTCACCCGCAATTCGCACCGGAAGAATCCGCCTGGCCGTGACCAGCTCCTCCAACCAAGCCGCTGACACCCCGCGGGCGGCGGCCTCATCGCTACGCAGATCGCCTACCAGCCGGAACAGATCAGCAGCTCCGTCCAGATCCCGCGGATGCCGGTCCACCGGCAGTCGTTGTATCTCACTCTCGACCTGCAGGAGCGAGGTGAGATCGAGCAGTTCGCGCAACTCCGCCTGGCCGAGCAGCTCGGCCAGCAGTGTGTTGTCCAGAGCCAGGGCCTGGGCTCGCCGTTCGGCCAGCGGCGCATCGCCGTCGTAGATGAACGCGCCGACGTAGCCGAACAGCAGCGACTGTGCGAACGGCGAAGCGTTCTCGGTCTCCACGTCGACGACGCGGATCCGACGCGAGGTGACATCGCGCATCAACGTCACCAGGCCAGCGACGTCGTATACGTCCTGCAGGCACTCCCGTACGGTCTCCAGAACGATGGGGAACGAGCCGTAATCGCTTGCCACGCCGAGGAGTTGGGCCGCTCGCTGGCGCTGTTGCCAGAGTGGTGTGCGGCGGCGCGGGTCGCGGCGGGGGAGGAGCAGTGCACGCGCGGCACACTCTCGGAAGCGCGAGGCGAACAGTGCAGAGCCGCCCACCTCGGCGGTGACCGCCGCCTCGATCTCGTCGGGGTCGAGCAGGACCAGCGCGGCCGAGGGTGCTTCCCCGGTTGTGTCCGGCAGCCGCAGCACGATCCCGTCATCGGAGTGCATGGCCACGACATCAGTGCCGAGTCGCTCCCGTAGCCGGGCTGTCAGGACCAGCGCCCACGGGGCGTTGACCGGCGCCCCGAAGGGTGAGTGCACGACCAACCGCCAGTCACCTAGTTCGTCGCGGAAGCGCTCGACCACCAACGTGGCGTCATCCGGTAGATGCCCGGTCGCCTCGGTCTGGTCCCGGAGGTAGGCCAGCAGGTTGTCGGCCGCCCAGCCGTCCAGTCCGGCCTCGGCCAGCCGGCCGCGTGCCCGATCCTGGGTGCCGTCGCGCTGGTTGCCGACCTCGCGCAGGAACGCGCCGACGGCGCGGCCGAGCTCCAGCGGACGACCGGGAGCGTCCCCATGCCAGAACGGCATCTTGCCCGGCTGGCCCGGTGCCGGGCTGACGAGGACCCGGTCGTGGGTGATGTCCTGGATCCGCCACGAGGAGGAGCCGAGCAGGAATACGTCGCCGTTGCGGGACTCGTAAACCATCTCCTCGTCGAGTTCGCCGACCCGGCGGCCCACCATCCCCGGCTCGCCGACCAGAAACACGCCGAACATCCCGCGATCAGGGATCGTGCCGCCGCTGGTCACGGCCAGCCGCTGCGCGCCCGCCCGGGCCGTCACCGTGTCGGTGACCCGATCCCAGGTGACCCGTGGGCGCAGTTCGGCGAAGGCGTCGGACGGATACCGTCCTGCGAGCATGTCCAGGACGGCGTGCAGTGCGGACTCAGGGAGTCCGGCGTAGGGCGCCGCCCGGCGTACGAGCGCCCCGATCTCCTCGACGGTGAGCGGGCCGAGGGCGACCATCGCGACGATCTGCTGGGCCAGCACGTCCAATGGGTTACGCAGATAGCGCAGCGATTCGATCTGACCGGCCTGCATCCGCTCGGCCACCACGGCGGTCTGCAGCAGGTCGCCGCGGAACTTGGGAAACAGCACGCCGCTGCTCACCGCGCCGACCTGGTGCCCGGCGCGACCCACTCGTTGGAGCCCGGAGGCCACCGTGGGGGGTGACTCCACCTGGATCACGAGATCGACCGCGCCCATGTCGATGCCGAGTTCCAGGCTCGAGGTAGCCACCACCGCTGGTAGCTGGCCGGTCTTGAGCGCCTCCTCCACGGCCGCCCGCTGCTCGCGGGAGACCGAGCCGTGGTGTGCTGCGGCGACCGGGACGAAGGCTTCCGGTTGGGTCGCGCCGATCCCGGACTGGGCCATCACCTGCGCGGGCATCTGTTGCGGGTCCTCGAGCGCCACTCCGGCGCGCTCGGCGGCGAGTTCGTTGAGGCGTGACGTCAATCGCTCGGCCAGCCGGCGGGAGTTGACGAACACGATCGTGCTGCGATGGGCCAGTATCAGGTCCAGGACGCGCGCCTCGACGTGTGGCCAGATGCTCGTACGAGGTTGCGACCCCGCCGCGGATCCAGCCAGTTCGCCGGTCTCGGCTCCGAGTTTGGCGAGATCCTGGACCGGGATCACCACGGACAGCTCGACCTGCTTGTCCACCGGGGGAGCCACCACCTGCACCGGTCGGCCGCCCGCGAGGAAGGTCGCGACCTCGTCGATCGGGCGTACGGTCGCGGACAGGCCGATCCGCTGGGCCGGACGGTCGAGCAGATCGTCGAGGCGCTCGAGGGACAGTGCCAGGTGGGTGCCCCGCTTGCTCGGCATCACCGCATGGACCTCGTCGAGGATCACCGTCGTCACCGATCGCAGCGCCTCACGAGCGCTACTGGTCAGGATCAGGAAGAGCGACTCCGGAGTGGTGATCAGGATGTCCGCGCCGTGGCGGGCGAAGGCGCGACGATGCTCTGGCGAGGTGTCACCCGACCGGATTGCCAACTCGATGTCGGGTGGGGTCTGGCCGAGACGCGCCGCCGCCTGCCCGATGCCGGCCAGAGGTGCTCGCAGGTTGCGCTCGACATCGACGGCCAGCGCCTTGAGCGGGGAGATGTAAAGGACTCGGCACCGGGCCTCGGGCGCAGGCGGTGGGGCCGATCCGGCCCGCCGCCGAGCGGC
The DNA here is from genome assembly GCA_013811975.1 of Geodermatophilaceae bacterium. GTDB lineage: Bacteria > Actinomycetota > Actinomycetes > Mycobacteriales > Geodermatophilaceae > JACCQS01. Next base: position 5,380 of record JACCUF010000003.1, read on the forward strand.
GGGCACGCGTGGGGGGAGCGGATTGTTGGCCAGTTGATCGATCGACCAGAGGAAGGCGGCAAGGGTCTTGCCCGATCCGGTCGGTGCCACGACCAGCGTGTGTGAGCCACCGGAGATCGACTCCCAGGCCGCGGTCTGGGCGCTGGTCGGGGCGGCGAAGGCGCCCTCGAACCAGGCCCGGGTGGCCGGTCGGAACCGATCCAGGGAACTCACCTCGCCCATCCTCGTCCAGCCGTCGGACACTGAGCCGAGAGGGCGGGGTGACGGAGCGGACCGACCGGTGCGCGCAGAGGCTCAATGACACTGCATGCACGCGCCGCTTCACGCTCGCCTGACACGGGAAGGGTCACACTCTGTCCGTGACCAGATCTCTGCGTACCACTCCTGTGCGCTCGAGAGGGCGCCGTGGGGTGGCTGCGGGCTTGTTCCTGGTTTT
>JACCUF010000013.1 GCA_013811975.1 Geodermatophilaceae bacterium
GTGCGGCTTCGATGAGGTTCGCATTGCCGGCGTCATCCACCGATGCCACGGTGTCCTCGCCACCTCGGCTGACCGAGTTCGCCGTGGTGACGACCGCATCCACGCCCTGGCAGGCAGCGACAAGTGACTCCGGAGCCTTCAGATCGCCGGTCACGGCTCGGGCGCCGGCCGCGACGAGTGGCTCGTACGCCGAGCCGGGTCGGACGAGAATACGGACCGGCTTGCCCTGGTCGAGCAACATCCGCGCGATCAGCCCGCCGAGCTGGCCGGTGGCTCCGACGACGAGGATCATGACGCCACCCCGGCAGCTGCCGCGTAGTCCACGGCGTCCGTTGGGCCGGCGACTCGGATGGTGTGCACGTCGACGTCGCCGCTGGTCTCTTCGACCGGCTCGAGGTAGAACCGCGCCGATGCGATCGCATCGTCCGCGATCCGGAAAATGACCACGCCGCGGATCAGGAAAACAAGGCCGTCGACCCGATTGCCGGACATCTCCCACTCGGTCCACGCGGTGTCCCCGTCCACGATTGTCCGTACCAGCCGAGCCTGGACGTCAGGGACACCGGCGAAGATCTGAGTCCAGTTGCGGCGCACCTGCTCCCTGCCCGAGAAGCCACGCGCGGGATGGACGGGCGTCTCGTTGACGTAGTCCTCTGCAAAGCAGGCGACCACGCCCTCGAGGTCGTGCTCGTTCAGAGCCAGGAGCAGGCGCTCTACGACCTCGGCTCCGTCGTTTGGTCGCGCCATGACGACACCTCTCATTCTGTTACACTATCAAGTAATGGATACAGGAGTATGTACCTAATGACGGCGCGGGTCAAGAGGACATCGCGTCAGTACGATTCGAGTGGGCGGCAGACCCAGGCTCGCCGCAGCCGGGAGGAAGTACTGGAAGCGGCTGAGCGGCAATTTCTGGCCGCCGGCTACCCGGCCACGACCCTCGCCGCCATCGCCAAGGAGGCCGGCGTCTCGGTCGAGACCATCTACAAGGCGTTCGGCGGCAAGTCCGGACTCGTACGGGCGATCTATGAGCGCGGTCTGACCGGGCATGGACTGGTTCCGGCCTATGAGCGTTCAGATGAGATGCGCAAGCGCGAGGCCGACCCGGCAGAGATCTTGCGGAACTGGGCTGTCCTCACCGCCGAGGTCGGCTCGGTCGTGACGCCGATCCGACTTCTCATCCGCGCGGCCGCGGGCACCGACCCGGAGGTGAGCTCGTTGCTCAAGGACAGCGACAACGAGCGGCTCGACCGCATGCGCCACCACGCGCACTTCCTCGCCGACCGTGGGTTCCTTCGTGAAGGCATCACGTTGGCCAAGGCCACAGATGTCCTCTGGACCTGCAGCTCCGTCGAGATCTACGAACTACTTGTGCTTAAGCGCGGCTGGTCGGTCGCGGAGTTCGCAGAGTTCGTCGCCCAGTTAATGATCACCGGCCTACTAGCCACATCCGAATGAACGCGGCCGCGCCAGTCCCGCCTGCGGGCTTCCTCCGCTGCGGTGACCAGATCGGAAACCGGTGTGCCCGAGAACCGCGGTCGGTCTCGTCACACGAGAACTATGTCTGGACCACCAGGTCGGCCAAGACGGCATAGTCCGAGTCCTGGGTGAAGACCGTCAGGTCGTGGGCGACGTCAGTCGCGGCGATCCACTGGTCGTTGACGTTGATCCGGCGCCCCACCGCGGCCAGCCGGTCCCCCATCGTGGCCGATGCGAAGTCACGTCGTCTCCTGCCTGGACTCGCCCAGGAGATGTCGTTCCAGGGCATCACCCACCCAACCCTCGAACTCCGCAGGCTCCCAGCCGGACTCCGCTACGAGTTCTTGGTAGACGCCAGGCGCGGCCAGTGCCCGGTACACGGCCTGCGCCTCGGCGACCGACACCCGCAGATGACCGTCCAGCGAGGCGATCATGGCGTCCATGGCCTGGTTCCGGCCGGCCAACTTCCCGCGCAGCAGGGCACGAGTCTCGGGGCTTTCGTCGGTCGCCGCCTCGAAGATCGTCACCACGTCGAAGCCAGCCGAATACAGAGCCCGTAACCAGTGAGCGGCGCCGCGGAGCCGACGGACCGGATCCGGTTCGGCGAGGACGTCGTCGGCCAACTCTCTTGCTCTTGCCTGGTCCAGCCAACGCTCGCAGATGAGGGAGAGGATCTCCCGCTTGCTGCCGAAGGCTGAGTAGACGGTACGGATTGCTACGCCAGCCTCTGCGGCGATGGTCTCGATGCTGGTCGAGCCGTAGCCATGGGTACCGAATAGCCCTCTGGCCGCCTCCGCTATCCGCTCGCGCGTCGCTTCGGCCTGCACCTTCCGATAAGTCGATGGGGGCTTGACGGCTGGCGCCATATGGGCACACTATCAGTGCGCACAGTGCAGTCTCACTGCACCGACTGCATCCATGCTGCAACAACTCTAGCTGAGGAGCTCACATGAGCATCACGACGAACCCACCCGACCCCGACGCAGCAGACCCGACTGCGGTGATCAAGCGCATGTTCGACGAAGGATTCGCCACCGGAGACGGCGCGGTGGTCGATGAGATCTGTTCCCCGGATCTGGTGGAACATCAGTTCGGCCTGTCCGGCGACAGTGCTGCTGCAATCCAGCATGTCAAGGACGCCATGCGACAGGTCCACGGTGCCGTGCCCGACATCTCGTTCACCATCGAGGATTCAGTTGAGAACGGGGACAAGCTCTGGGTGCGGGTACGGGCACAAGGTACGGCGACCGGCCCGTTTTTCGGTCCACCCAGCGGGCGACCGATCGACTTCACCGTGTTCGACGTCATCCGCGTCGTGGACGGCCGGATCGTGGAGCACTGGGGAGTCCCGGACCGCTTCGCCATGCTGGCCCAGACCGGAGTCCTGGACCGCCTGGGGTAGCGGTCAGCGGGGCGGGAGTACGTCGGTCTGGGCGGGGACCTGGTCCTGGCGTACGCCGGTGCCGACCGGGCAGGAGACGCCGGTCGAGTTGACTGGGCAGTAGCCGTTCGGGTTCTTGTAGAGGTACTGCTGGTGGTAGGCCTCGGCGTAATAGAAATCGCCCAACTGGGCGATCTCGGTGGTGATCTCCCCGTACCCCGCCTGGTGCAACGCGGCCTGGTAGGCATCGCGTGAGGCCTTGGCCACCTCGAGCTGCTCTGGTCCGTCCACGTAAATGGCCGAGCGGTACTGCGTACCCACGTCGTTGCCCTGACGCATCCCCTGGGTCGGGTCGTGGTCCTCCCAGAACGGTTTGAGCAGCTGTTCGTAAGTCACCTCGGCCGGGTCGAAGGCGACGAGGACGACCTCGGTGTGCCCGGTACGGGCCGAGCAGACCTCCTCGTAGCTGGGGTTGGGTGTGTGGCCGCCCGCGTATCCGACGGCCGTCGAATAGACGCCCGGGGTCTGCCAGAAGACCTGCTCAGCCCCCCAGAAACAGCCCAGGCCGAATACCGCCGTCTGCAAGCCGTCCGGGAACGGCGCGACGATCCGGTTGCCGTTGACGGCGTGGGTTTCGGGGACCGGGATCGGCTGCTCGCGACCGCGCAGCGCGGAGTCGGCGTCGATCAGCCGGGTCTTGCCTCGTGAGAACAGCATGTCCACCACCACCGTAGGAGTAACGCCGGAACCTCGATCCGTACCCGGCCAGTGTTCAGTGCAACGTCACCGTGGCTCCGAAGATTCCACCGGCCAGACGGGGCGGGACTGCGCTCGAAGTCACACATGGCGGGAAAACCAGTGCACCACCATCGACCGAATGCATGGGTATGACAAGGAAGGACGCCCGGATCAGCACCCGAAGCGGCGCGGTAGCGTGACCTCCACCATGAGCCGCCCGTCGGTCGACGTGACGCCCCTGTCGGAGTCACCGGCCGCAGTGGCGTTGTTCTGCCATGGCGGTACCGCCGACAGCACCACTCCGCCTTCGGACGGGGCGTTGTCGTTGCTCCGGATGCGGGCCATCCAGCACGCCGTACGGGACCGCCTCGAAGAACAGGGGATCGAGCCCTGGCTGTTGCGCTACCGCTTCGCCGGCTGGAACGGCTCGCGGGCTGATGCAGCCCACGACACGCGGTGGGCGCTGGACGAGGTAAGCCGACGGCATGGCGATATTCCGGTCGTCCTGGTCGGGCACTCGATGGGCGGACGTGCAGCCATCCGGGCCGCCGGTCATCCTGCCGTACGCGCCGTGTGCGCATTGGCGCCATGGGTGCCGCCCAATGATCCGGTCAGCCAACTGCGTGGCAAGACACTCGTGATCGCGCACGGGCGCGGTGACCGTTGGGTTCCGGCCCGTGGCTCTTTGGAGTTCGCCCTTCGCGCCAAGCACGTCACACCGCAGACCGCCCGCTTCACACTGCCGGGTGGGCACAGCTTGCTGCGGCGCGCCCACGCCTGGCACGAGCTCGTTCGCGAGGTCGTGTCCGCGGGACTTGGTTTCGAACCGTTCGGCCCCACCCTGACGAATGCCTTTCAACAGGAACCACCGGCCGGGTTGACCGCGCCGCTCTGATCACCTCTCGGCCCCTCCGATGCCACCCACCGGAGGGGCCGAGAGGATCCGTATCCCCGAAGGAGCACGCTCGCGATGACCACCGACACCACTGCAGGCGCGACCGCGCGGCCGACCGCCGCCGTCGTCGGCAGCGGGGTCGCCGGACTCACCTCGGCCTACCTGCTCCAGCGCCGCTACGACGTCACGTTGTTCGAAGCCGATGACCGGACCGGAGGGCACGCACACACCCACGACATCCCGACCGCGGACAGTCGGGTCATCCCGGTCGACACCGGCTTCATCGTGCACAACGAGCGGACCTATCCCAACCTGCTGCGGTTGTTCGCCGAGCTCGGCGTTGCCACTCAGGGCACCGAGATGAGCATGTCCATCAAGTGCGAGGGTTGCGGACTCGAGTACGCCGGCGCCCGTGGCCTGAACGGTGTCTTCGCCCAGCGGCAGCGCCTCGCGGACCCGAAATTCGTCCGGATGCTGCTGGAGGTCAAGAGCTTCCATCGTCACGCACACCGGCTGCTCGCTGCAGACCCCGACGTCACGGACTCGATCACCCTGGGCGCGTTCCTGGCGATCGGTGGGTACTCCGACTACTTCATCCGACACTTCATGATCCCGGTGGTGTCCTGCGTCTGGTCCTCTGGCACCGAGCTGTCCATGCAGTACCCGGC
>JACCUF010000017.1 GCA_013811975.1 Geodermatophilaceae bacterium
AGATAGGGCAGTTCGGCGAGATCCTCGTCGGAGAGATCGCTCAGCACCCCGCCCGCACTGACCACCCGCAGCGAGAGCGCTGCAATCGTGTCGACCGACAGGGCTCGCAGGACCGCGTCGGCGACCCCGGAGCCGGCACTGGTGAGCCCATGACCGCGCAGGATGACCACCGGGCGCCCGCCCATGGCCTGCATCATCTCGGCGGCAAGTCGTCGGTCTCGGATCAGGACGCCGCGGGGATACACCGGCACCCCGTCCTTGGCGAGGTGCGTCCCCGGGATGTCGAAGGCGCCAACGACCGGCCGGATGGCGATGCCAGCCAGATCGGCGGCAACAACCGACGGAGGGTGAGCGTGCACGACCGCAACCACGTCGGGTCGTGCGCGCAGGATCTCGGTGTGCAAGGGGAGTTCGTTGGGTACCGCCCAGCCGCCCTCAAGTTCGCCTCGGCCGGCGGCCTGTCCGTCGAGATCGACCAGATGGATGTCAGCCGGATCTGTGAAGGCAAGCCCGCGCTCGGCCGGCCCCCGGCAGCGGACCAGCAGCCGGTTAAGGTCGACCCGCTGGCTGATGTGGCCGAGGATCCCGTCGGCCAGGCCGCGGCCGGCCAGCACCCGGCAGGCCTGGGCAACCTCAGCGCGCTGATCGGCCAACTCGGCGGAGGAATCGGTCACGAGCGGCTCCGGGCCGGCTGCGGCGGGGTCCGGGCCAGCATCTCGAGCTGCTCGATCGTCTCGTCGAACCCGGCCTGTACCGCGATCGCCTTCCGGGTGGCGATCAGGGCTTTCGGCCAGTTCACGATCGCTGCCGCCGTGCACCGGCCCGACCCGTCGGTGTAGACCGCGACCGCCCGCGGTTTACCCGCGTCTGGACCGGTCGGCCTACCGAGGTCGCCGATCATCCGGTGTTCGGTCGCGTTGGCAGGGCGCCCCACGATCTGGATCTTCCAGTCGTACTGGTCGCTCCAGACATACTCGACCGGCCGGTAGGCGCGCAGATCGTCGGGATGGGCGATGTTGTGTGCCACGCAGGAGGCCTGCTCGACGGCATTGGTCCAGTGCTCGACACGGCAGCTCTCCGAGTAACCCGGATGCATCCACCTGGCGATGTCGCCGACGGCGTACACCTCCGGTGCGTCGACTGCTGAGCAGTACTCGTTGCAGACCACACCGTCCTCGACGAGGAGTCCGGAGGATGCCAACCAGCCATCATTGGGGACCGCCCCGATCCCGACGACAACCGTTGCAGCGCTGAGGCTCTGACCTCCGCTGAGCTGCACCGTGAGATCCCCGGCTCGACCCTCGAGGGCTTCGACACCGGTGCCGAAGTGGGTCGTCACCCCGTTCCGGTGGTGAAGGTCGGTGAACAACGCTCCGACCTCGGAGCCGAGGACCCGGCCGACCGGGACCTCGAGCGGGTCGACAATGGCGACCTCGCGTCCCAGCGTGCGCGCGGTGGCAGCGACCTCGGCTCCGATGAACCCGCCGCCGACGACGACGACCGGACCGTCCTTGGCCAGGTCGTCAGCCAGGGCACGGCTGTCCCCGATCGTGCGCAACACGTGCACGCCGGATTCCGCCCCCCAGGGCGAGGGACGGGCCAGCGAGCCGGTGGCCAGGACGACGGTGTCGTAGTCGACTCGGCCCCCGTCGGCCAGAACCACCTGCCCCTCCGCGACCGCTAGGTGATCGGCGGCGGTACCCAACCGCATCTCGATCGCAGCCTCCTTGGCTGCCTCCTCGGTGAGCAGCACGACCCGGTCCGCGGGCCACAGACCGGCGAGGAACTGCTTGGACAGCGGTGGCTTGTCGTATGGCAGTTCGGATTCGGCCCCGATCAGGATGATCCGGCCGTCGAAGGACTCCCGGCGCAGCGCCTGTGCGGTACGTACGCCGCCGACGGAGGCCCCGACGATAACCACGGTGCCGGAGCTGCCGGGCGAGAGCCCGGACTGCGACGTCACCGCGGACAGAGGAGTCATTCGTCCTCGATGGACAGGGCTGAGACAGGGCAGCTGTTGACGGCCTCCTGCACCTTGGCCCGTTCTTCTTCGGAGATCTCCTCCTTGAGCAGGACCACGACACCGTCGTCGTCGATGTCATAGACCTCCGGGGCAGTCATGACACAGTTGGCGTAGCCCTGACAGACCCCGAAATCAGCATTCACAACCGCCACGAAACGCTGCCCCCGTTCTCACTCCCGGACGTTATGCGCATAACGTCCCGATTCGGCGGCCAAGAACGGACGTTATGCGCATAACGTCCAGATGCTCTGGCCCGGGCGAAGATCACAATCACTTGATGCCCATCCCGCCGTCGGGGTGCAGGACGTCGCCGGTGATACCACGCGCGCGGTCCGAGGCGAGAAAGACGTAGCTCCAGGCATGATCGGGTCCGGACAGCGCGACCTGCAGCGGAACCCGGCCGGCTAGGTCGGCCGCCCGGCCGGGGGTGTGATCCAATCGCTTGCCGGCCATGTCGAGGCTGGAAAGTCCTCGGAGGTCGGTG